>JAEWJG010000013.1 GCA_023386675.1 Actinomycetes bacterium | reverse complement strand
GAACAGCGGCGCCGGCAGCGCGTCGTCGAACGCCTCGACGACGGCCGTGTCGGCGGGCAGCAGGCGGCCGAGGAGGGTCAGCGCGCCCGCCTCCGCCGGCCCGGCCGCCGTCACGGTCACGCCTGCGCTTCCGGGCCGTACACCTCGACGCCGTCATCCTGGCGGCGCACGTGGATGCAGTCGCCGGGGCACTCGTTCGCCGAGTCGATGACGTCCTTCGCCGCGACCAGCGGCACCAGCACCGCCGTGCCGGGCGAGTGGCGCAGCTGCCCGTCCTCGCCCTTGACGTAGGCGAGCCCGTCGACGTCGAGCTCGAAGACCTCCGGCGCGTACTGCGCACAGATCCCGTCGCCGGTGCACAACCCCTGGTCGATCCAGACCTCGAGCCGGCTGTCCTGCTGTGTCGTCGCTGCGGTCACCCGCGCTCACCTGCCTTGTCTCGTCGTTCGGTGGCCGGCACGGTCAGACCCGCATCGGCTGGGGCGTCTCGCGGCGCGCGTGGTCGGGTCCGTCGAACTCGCGGATGATCTCGTAGCGGGTGTTGCGCTCGACCGGCCGGAAACCGGCGTTGCGGATCAGGTCGAGCAGGCTCTCGCGGGTCATCTTGTCCGGGGTGCCGAACTCGTCTGCGTCATGGGTGATCTTGTACTCGACGACCGAGCCGTCGATGTCGTCGGCGCCGTGGTTGAGCGCCAGCTCCGCGGTCTGCAGGCCGTGCATCACCCAGAACACCTTGACGTGCTGGACGTTGTCGAACAGCAGCCGGGACACCGCGAAGGTCTTGAGCGCCTCGGCGCCGGTCGCCATCGTGGTGCGGGCCATGAGCTTGTTGCGGACCTTGCCGTCGCGCGAGTCGTGGAAGTCGTGCTGGTACCGCAGCGGGATGAAGACGTGGAAGCCGCCCGTCTCGTCCTGCAGCTCACGCAGGCGCAGCACGTGGTCGACGCGGTGCCGGGGCTCCTCGATGTGGCCGTACAGCATCGTGCAGGGCGTCTTGAGGCCCTTGCGGTGCGCGATCCGGTGGATGCGCGACCAGTCCTCCCAGTGGGTGGCGTGGTCGACGATGTGCTGGCGGACCTCCCAGTCGAAGATCTCCGCGCCGCCGCCGGTGAGCGACTCCAGACCGGCGTCGATGAGCTCGTCGAGGACGTCCTCGGCCGACAGCCCGGAGATGCGCTCGAACCAGTGGATCTCCGTCGCGGTGAATGCCTTGATCGCCACGGTCGGCGGCAGGGCCTCCTTCAGCGCCCGGATCGAGCGCGGGTAGTAGCGCCACGGCAGCGTCGGGTGCAGGCCGTTGACGATGTGCAGCTCGGTGAGCTGCTCACTCTCCATCTCCTTGGCCAGCCGGACCGCGTCCTCGATCCGCATCGTGTAGGCGTCCTTCTCCCCCGGCTTGCGCTGGAAGGAGCAGTACGCGCACGAGGCCGTGCAGACGTTCGTCATGTTCAGGTGCCGGTTGACGTTGAAGTGGACCACGTCACCGTTCTTCTCGGTGCGGACGTGGTGCGCCAGCCCGCCGAGCCAGGCGAGGTCGTCGCACGCGTACAGCGCGATACCGTCCTCGCGGCTGAGCCGCTCACCGGCGACGACCTTCGCCTCCAGTTCCCGCTTCAGACCTGTGTCCACCAACGACTCCTCATCGACTCTGTGTGGGGGGCTTGCGAGCGGGGCTCAGTAGAGCCCCTCGGGCGCGGCCGAGGTGATCTGCAGCGGCCGGACGTTCGCGACGGCGTCGCACGGCCAGGCGTCCCCGGCCCGGTGCCGGACCGCCTGGTCGCGCTCCATGATGTTGGGCAGGAAGAGGTCGTCGTGCAGGACGGTGAGGCGCACCCGGCCGGTCTCGCCGTAGCCGACCGTCCGGCGCGGGTCCTCCTTGTCGACGACGGCCATCGTGACCTGCGGGTAGTTGGGCAGGTACGGCAGGACGGCGCCGTCGCGCTCGACCGGCAGGCCCATCGCGCAGCCGAACGTGTTGCCGTACGTCATGCCGATCACCCCGCCCTGCAGCGCCTCGGCGATCTCGGTGTACATCGACGGGGTCAGCTGGGTGCCGCCCAGGCCGACGCCCTCCAGGCCGGCGACCAGCTCCGGCCGGCGGGAGATGAGCGCCTGCAGGATCGCCGGCGTCGTCTCCAGGTACTGCACCCGGCCGGTCTCCAGCACGTCGGTCATCTGCTCGATGGTGTGCTCGACGTACATGTTCATCTCCACGAGGCGGCTGTCGCGGATCAGCGTCTTGATCCACCTCGGGTCGAGGTCCATCGTGTAGACGGTCGAGTCGTAGAGCTCGGCGATCTGGTTCGCGCCGCGGCCGACGATGTGCGGGCCGCTCGGGCAGGCGTACAGCCAGGTCCGGCCCGGTTCGAAGCCGCTGAGGCGCAGCCCCCGCAGCCGCCACGCGGTGTGGTGCTCGGCCATCGACGGGGTGTGGAAGATGCGGCACGGCTTGCCGGTGGTGCCGCCGGACTCCCAGATCCGCCCCGCGAGCGGGCGCGGCACGTCGGAGGGGACCAGCTGCACCGGGTCGAGCTCACGCAGCGTCGCGAGGGAGAACGGCCCGAACTGGGCCAGGTCGTCGTAGCGCGTGATGTCGAACGGGTCGAACCCGAGGTGCGGGCGGCGGGCCAGCCAGTACGGGCTGCCCGTCACCGGGTCGAAGTGCCGGCGCACCACCCGCACGGTCCACTCGTCGAGGTCTGTGGCGAGCCATGCGTCGGTGAGCGCCGCGGCGGGTTCCATGACGGTCGTCATCGATTCGTCCTTCGGGTGCCGGAAGCGATGGGCCCGGCGGGGATGCACCGGACACGTGGAAACGGGCAGCGGTCTGCGACCGACGCAGTTCTGCTGCTGGCATCGTGCCGTGGCGGAGATTGGGGAAATCACCACACTTGATCCCCGGGCGGACCGCGGCCGCCACGAACCAGGACAAGCCGTCCCGTCCGGCCGTAAGATCCGCCCATGACCGAGCGGCAATTGTCGATCGCGTACTCGCCGTGCCCCAACGACACGTTCGTCTTCCACGCGTGGACGCACGGCCTGCTGCCGGGCACGCCGGCCACGGCCGTCACCCACGCGGACATCGACGTCACCAACCACCTCGCGGGCAGCGACCGGTTCGACGTCATGAAGATCTCCTACGCGGCGCTGCCCGCGTTCCTGGACCGGTTCGCGCTGGTGCACTGCGGCGGCGCCCTCGGCCGCGGCTGCGGCCCGCTGCTGGTCGCCCGTGAGATGCGGACGCCGGCGCAGCTGGGCGAGGCGGTCGTCGCCGTGCCCAGCGAACAGTCCACGGCGTACCTGCTGCTGCGGCTGTGGGCGCAGGGTGCCGTGCCGGGCGGCCTCGGCCGGATCGTGGTCATGCCGTTCCACGAGATCATGCCGGCGGTCCGCGACGGCCTGGTCGACGCCGGGCTGATCATCCACGAGGCCCGCTTCACGTATCCGACGTACGGGCTGCTGGAGCTGGTCGACCTCGGCCGCTTCTGGGAGCAGGACACCGGCCTGCCGATCCCCCTCGGCGCGATCGTGGCCCGCCGCGACCTGGGCGCCGAGGCCATCGCCGCGGTCACCGGCGCGGTCCGCGCGTCGGTGCGGCACGCGTGGGCGCACCCCGGGGCCTCCCGCGACTACGTCCGCGAGCACGCCCAGGAGCTGGCTGCGGAGGTGACGGCGCAGCACATCGCCCTGTACGTGAACGGGTTCACCGAGGACCTCGGCGACGACGGCCTGGCCGCCGTCCGCGTGGTCGAGCGCACCGCGCGCAGGCTGCTGCGGCCCGGCGGCTTCGTCGCGGTCGAGCACAGCGACCTGCAGGGCGCGCCCGTCTACTGGATCTTCACCGAGGAGAACGGCTGGCGCGACCAGCGCAACCGTCGTGATCTCACCGACCGGGACCGGTTCGTCACGGCCCGCCTGACCACGGAGTAGCACCCGCATGAGCCGGCACTACGACTGTTCGGACCCTCTCGAGCGCGTCCGGGGGATCGCCGACGCGGCCTCCTGCCTGCGCCGGGGAGAGGTCGTCGTCCTTCCCACCGACACCGTCTACGGC
>JAEWJG010000339.1 GCA_023386675.1 Actinomycetes bacterium | reverse complement strand
GGCGGCGCGCTCGCGCTCGGCGACCTCGGGGTTGCGGGACGAGTGGGCGGTGCGGCCGCGGACGATGCCGATGAAGTCGTCGACCAGGGGATGCTGCCCCTCGCGCGGCCAGGTCAGGCCGATGCTGCTCTGCGGGGCGTCCTCGACGCGCAGCGCGACCACGTCCTTCCGCCGCAGCGCCTTGGCCACCGACGCGGGGAGCAGGGCGATCCCGTCGCCGGCCGCCACGCTGCGCATGAACGCCTCCGACGGCTCGCCGGTCACGCGCGGCTCGTCGGCCAGCTCCTCGAGGAACAAATGCTCCTCCAGCGTGAGGAGGTGCTCGTGGTGCATGACCACCACCACGTCCTCCTCGTACAGCGGGATCAGGTGCCGCGCATCATCCGCCGTGGCGTCGCGGGCGAACACCATGTCCGCGTCGCCCGCCGCGAGCACGGCCAGCGGGTCGTCGCTCGGCCGCACCACCAGCTCCACGTGAGGGAAGCGCTGCTCGAAGGTGCGCGTCCACTTGCCGACGGTGACGCCGAGCGGGAAGGCGAGCGAGAAGCGGGAGGACACGTGATGAGGGTAGCGAACGGTAGCCTTGACGGTATGAAGGCGCAGACCATGAAAGCGGCCACGGCGGCCAAGAAGCTCGGCATCTACCTGCCGGCGGCGCCCGACGACTTCCGCGACCGCGAGATCAGCCGCACCGAGCTGGAGGACCTCGCCGCCAACCCGCCCGAGTGGCTGCAGACCCTGCGCGCCGACGGCCCGCACCCGCGCGACGTGGTGTCGCGCAAGCTCGGCGTCTCCAACTCGGGCCTCGCCCGCGGCGGCATCACGGAGGCGCTGACCACCGCCGAGATCAAGGCGCTGCTCGCCGACCCGCCGGAGTGGCTGGTGGACGAGCGCGCGACGCAGGCCGCGGTGCGCGCCGAGAACGCCCGGGTGAAGCAGCGCGACGCCGAGCGCGCAGCGCGCCGGGCCGAGGCCGAGTAGGGGCTACAGCCCCGTCGGCTGCTGCTCGCCGTCCGGCGTCCGCGTCGCCGTGCGCGCTGCGCGGGCGAGCACCTGCGGCCCGTTCGTCATCAGCGCCCGCTTCCACGGCGCGACCCCGTCGATCTCGACCTGCAGCGAGAAGCTCAGGATGGTGCGGATCAGCACGATGATCCCGAGCACGAACGCGTCGGTGAGCGACGGCGTGGAGGTGACCGTCTTGACGAGGTCCGCCGCGACGAGGATCTCGAGCCCGAGCAGGATGACGCCGCCGAAGCTCTCGCGCAGCGTCCGGAACGCCGCCACCCCGCTCCGCTGACGCGCCCACGCGGTGAGCGCGAGGGCCACGGCCACGAGGAAGCCGATGGCCATCGCGCCGACACCCGCGAACTCGAACGCGGTGCCGGTCACCTCGAAGAAGGCGTGCGCATCCATGCGCTCATCGTGCCACGTAGAATCTTCCGGTGCCTCCCGAAACCCCGACCGCTCCCGGCCTCGATCCCGACGAGCTCGCCACCACGCTGCGTGTGCTCGCGCAGCTTCACGAGCTGGACAAGGAGCACCCCGACTACGTGACCGTGCGCCAGGCGACCTCGCACATGTTCAAGGCCGTCAAGCAGGCGCGCCGCCGCGAACTCCGCGAGCAGGAGCTCGCCGCCGACCGCGCCGTGATCGCGGCCACCGCGACCGGCGCGCCCGACCGCATCGACGACGAGACCCGGGGGCGGGAGCTGACGTCCAGCACCACCGGCTCGGCCACGGCCGGCACCCTCCTCAACTCCCAGGCCTGCTACATCTGCAAGCAGCAGTACACCGAGGTCGACTGGTTCTACCACCAGCTCTGCCCCTCCTGCGCCGCGTTCAGCCACGCCAAGCGCAACGCCCGCACGGACCTCACCGGCAAGCGCGCGCTGCTCACCGGCGGCCGCGCGAAGATCGGGATGCACATCGCGCTGCGGCTGCTCCGCGACGGCGCGCACCTCACGGTCACCACGCGCTTCCCGCGGGACGCGGTGCGCCGCTTCTCGCAGCTGCCGGATGCACGAGAGTGGCTCCACCGCCTGCGCGTCGTCGGCATCGACCTGCGTGACCCTGCGCAGGTGATCGCGCTGGCCGACTCCGTCGCCGACCGCGGTCCGCTCGACATCCTCATCAACAACGCCGCGCAGACGGTCCGCCGCTCGCCGGGCTCCTACTCGCTTCTCGCCGAAGCGGAGACGCAGCCGCTGCCCGACGGTCCGCTGCCCGAGCTGGAGACCTTCGGCCACACCGCCGACCCGCACCCGCTCGCCCTGGAGCGCTCTGTGGCCGCGCATCCGCTGCTCTCGGCCGCCGACGTCCGCGGCACGATCGCCGAGCTCGCCGGCCCCGCCGCCCTCACCGCCGACGACCTGGCCACCGCCGCGATGTCCGCGGGTTCGTCGTCGCTCGCCAAGCACGCCGACGGCACCGCGATCGACGCGGGCGGCCTCGTCCCCGACATCGCGTACGTCAACAGCTGGACGCAGACCCTCGGGAGCATCGACGCGCTCGAACTGCTCGAGGTGCAGCTGTGCAACCAGACGGCGCCGTTCATCCTGATCGACCGGCTCCGTCCGTCGCTCGCCGCCGCCGGCCGCTCCTACGTCGTCAACGTGTCGGCGATGGAGGGGGTGTTCGGCCGCCGCTACAAGGGTGCCGGCCACCCGCACACCAACATGTCGAAGGCGGCGCTCAACATGCTCACGCGCACGAGCGCGGGCGAGCTGTTCGAGAGCGATCGCATCCTGATGACGAGTGTCGACACCGGATGGATCACCGACGAGCGCCCGCACCACACCAAGGTGCGCCTCGCGGAGGAGGGGTTCCACGCACCCCTCGACCTGGTCGACGGCGCCGCCCGCGTCTACGATCCGATCGTCCGCGGAGAAGCCGGAGAGGACCTTCATGGAGTGTTCCTGAAGGACTACCGTGTCTCAGCCTGGTGAGAGCTACCCTGAACGAGTGAGCGAAGGCACCCACCTGCCGCGCGTGACCCCGCGCAGCGAGATCACCGTTCCCGGGCAGGCGCGTCCCATCCCGGCGACGGCCAAGGGCGGTGCACTGCGCCACTGGCTCCTCACCGGTCTGGTGGACGAGCGCGGCACCCAGCAGGGGCCGCACGGCCGCAACCCCGAGCGCACGCACCCGTGGTGGCAGGTCATGTGCCTGACCGGTGTCGACTACTTCTCGACCCTCGGCTACCAGCCCGCCATCGCCGCGCTCGCCGCCGGCCTGATCTCTCCGTTCGCGACGCTGGTGCTCGTGGCGCTGACGCTGCTCGGCGCGCTGCCCGTCTACCGCAGGGTCGCGCGCGAGAGCTTCAAGGGGTCGGGCTCGATCGCCATGCTGGAGCGGCTGCTGCCCTGGTGGGCGGGCAAGCTGCTCGTCCTCGTGCTGCTCGGCTTCGCGGCGACGGACTTCATGATCACGATCACGCTGTCCGCCGCGGACGCGTCGGCGCACGCCATCGAGAACCCGTTCGCGCCGGACTGGTTCCACGGCAACAACGTCCTCATCACGCTGTTCCTGCTGGCGCTGCTCGGTGCGGTGTTCCTCAAAGGGTTCAAGGAGGCCATCGGCATCGCGGTGGTGCTCGTCGCCGTCTACCTCGCGCTCAACGTCGTCGTGGTCGGCGTGTCGATCTTCGAGGTGTTCGTGCACCCCAACGCCGTCACCGACTGGTCGGAGGCGCTGTTCCGGCAGAACGGCAACCCGCTGATCATCGTCGGCGTCGCTTTGCTGGTGTTCCCGAAGCTCGCCCTCGGCCTCTCCGGGTTCGAGACCGGCGTCGCCGTCATGCCGCAGATCAAGGGGCGCCCGGACGACGATCCCGCGTACCCGAAGGGACGCATCCGCGGCGCAGGCCGGTTGCTCACGACCGCCGCGATCATCATGAGCGTCTTCCTGATCACGTCCAGCTTCACGACGACGCTGCTCATCCCGCAGCGCGAGTTCCAGGCCGGCGGCCAGGCGAACGGACGCGCGCTGGCGTACCTCGCGCACCAGTACCTGGGCAACGGCTTCGGCACGGTCTACGACCTGTCGACCATCCTCATCCTGTGGTTCGCGGGCGCGTCGGCCATGGCCGGCCTGCTCAACCTGGTGCCGCGCTACCTGCCGCGCTACGGGATGGCGCCCCAGTGGGCGCGCGCGGTGCGTCCGCTGGTGCTCGTGTTCACCGCGATCGCGTTCCTCATCACGCTGGTCTTCGAGGCGAGCGTGGATGCGCAGGGCGGCGCGTACGCGACCGGCGTGCTGGTGCTCATCACGTCCGCCTCCCTCGCCGTGACCCTGTCGGCCAAGCGCAAGCGGCAGCCGAAGCGCACGGTCGTGTTCGGCGTGATCACCGCGATCTTCATCTATACGACCATCGACAACATCATCGAGCGGCCCGACGGCCTGCGGATCGCGGCGCTCTTCATCCTCGGCATCCTCGTGGTGTCGATCGTGTCGCGCATCGGGCGGTCGTTCCAGCTGCGCGCCACTTCGGTGACCTTCGACGTGACGGCGCTCGACTTCATCCTGGAGGATGCGGAAGAGGGCGAGATCCGCATCATCTCGCACGAGCCGGACGTCGACACGACCAAGGAGTACGAGCAGAAGAACAAGGACGAGCGCAAGTTCAGCCACATCCCGCAGCGTTCGCGGACGATCTTCCTCGAAGTGCTGCGGTCCGACTCCTCCGACTTCGAGGAGGACCTCACGGTGCACGGCGTCGTGAAGCACGGCTACCGCGTGCTGCAAGTGCGGAGCGGCAACGTGCCCAACACGATCGCAGCGGTGCTGATCGAGATCCGGGATGTGACCGGCGTCGTTCCGACGATCTACTTCGAGTGGACCGAGGGCAACCCGATCTCGAACATGTGGCGCTACCTCATCACCGGCGTCGGCGAGGTCGCCCCCGTCACCCGCGAGGTGCTCCGCGAGGCCGAGAAGGACGTCAAGCGCCGCCCCGCCGTCCACGTCTCCTGACGCCCCGCCCCCTCCATCGAGTCCGCAAAGAGTGCACGCCGCTCCGGCGTGTCGCGAGCACTCTTTGCGTACTCGACGGTGGGGCGTACTCGATGGGCCGGCTATTCGACGGCGAACTCGAGCCAGGCGAGGCCGCGGAGGTCGAGGCAGAGGCGGCCGGCGCGCTCCGAGGCGACGGCGATGACGTCGCCGCAGACGGAGCAGCGGACCACCAGGCCGTGCTCGTCGACGTAGACGCGGGCTCGTGCGACAACCGCCTCGTCGCCGCAGTTGGCGCAGCGGCCGACCGCCGTGGTGATGTCGGCGGCGAACACCTCCGACAAGAGCCCGGCGGCCGCATTGCCGTCGAGGTAGTCCTGATCCGTCATGGCGTGCCTCCGACTCCGCCGTAGCGCTCGGTGCGGATCCGCGCCGGGTCGTGGCCCGCGTCGACCAGCCAGCCGGACACCGCCTCGACGAACGGCGTCGAACCGCAGATGTAGAAGGTGGGGGAGTCGGAGGCCGGCAGCACCCGCTGCATCAGGCCTTCGGCGGTGAGGCGGCCGGGTTTCGTCTCCGAGTCCGGCGGCGCCTGCCGTGTGTAGATGTAGTCGACCTCGAGCGGGGCGGCAGCCGTCGCAAGGCTCGCCAGCTCGTCCGTGTAGTACCGGGAGAACGGCGCGCGCACCGAGTACAGCATCCGGAACGGCGCCGTGCCGGCGGCGGCCGCGTGCGCACGGGCCATCGACATGAGCGGCACAACGCCCGACCCGCCCGCGATCAGCTGCACCGGCGTCGCGTCGCCCGGACGCCAGACGAACCAGCCGCCGACCGGCCCGCGGACCTCCAGCTGGTCGCCGTTCTGCAGCCCGCGCACCAGGTACGGCGAGACCTCGCCGTCGGCGAGCTCCTCCACCGTCAGCTCCAGCTGGTCGTCCGGCAGCTCGTGCGGCTCCAGAGCGCCGCGACCTCCGCCGGACGCGATCGAGTAGGAGCGGACCGCCTGGTAGCCGTCCGGGGCGGTCAGCCGGATGTCGACGTGCTGCCCCGCAAGGTGGCCGTGCAGGCCCGGGATGCGCAACCGGATGGTGCGGGCCGTCGGGGTCTCCATGCGCGTGTCGACGACGTCGGCCGCCCGCCATACGGTGCTCACCAGTAGCGCTGTTCCTTCCAGGGGTCGCCGTACATGTTGTAGCCGTTCTGCTCCCAGAAGCCGGGCTGGTCCTGCGGCAGCATCTGGAGGCCGTTGACCCACTTGGCGCTCTTCCAGAAGTACAGGTGCGGCACGAGGAGGCGGGCCGGGCCGCCGTGCTCCGGCTCGAGGTCCTTCCCGTCGAAGCTGTGCGCGACCCACGCCTTGCCGTCCAGCAGGTCGGCGAGCGGGACGTTCGTGGTGTAGCCGCCGTAGCTGTGCGCCATCGTGTACTCGAAGCTGGTGTCCACCTCCGCGAACAGGGTGTCGAGCGCGACGCCGCGCCACGACGTCCCGAGCTTCGACCAGCTGGTGACGCAGTGGATGTCCGTGCTCACGTCCTCCTGCGGGAGGGCCATGAACTCGTCCCAGCTCCAGCGCTTCACCTCGCCCTTCTCGTTGGTGATGCTGAACGCCCAGTCGGTCTTGGCGATGCGGGGCGTCGGCCCGGCGCTCAGCACCGGGAAGCCCTCGGTCAGGTACTGACCGGGTGGGAGACGGGGGTCGTCGGTCCTCCGACGGCCGAGGAAGCCGGACGAGATGATACCCATGGGGGCAGCTTATTGCGTGTCCATCTCGCCGGTCTATGGTGAAGGGGTGACCGCCGTGAACCTGGGACTCCCGCTGCGGGCGTCGCTGCCTGCGGCAACCCTGCCCGACACCTCCGATCGGCCCGCCCATTCGGGACTGGTCGACCGTTTCGGGCGCGTGGCGCGCGACCTGCGCGTGTCGGTCACCGAGAAGTGCTCGCTGCGCTGCACGTACTGCATGCCCGCGGAGGGACTGCCCGCCATCCCGCGGGACGACCTGCTGTCGGCGGTCGAGATCGCCCGGCTGGTCGGCATCGGCGTGCGCGACCTGGGCGTGCGCGAGGTGCGGTTCACGGGCGGAGAGCCGCTCATGCGCGCCGACCTCGCCGAGATCATCGGCCTGTCCGCGGCCGCGGCGCCCGGCATCGACCTCTCGATCACGACCAACGGCATCGGGCTGGACCATCGCATCCGGGCCCTGGTGGATGCGGGGCTCACCCGTGTCAACGTGTCCCTGGACACGGTGGACCGTGAGCACTTCGCCCGGCTGACCCGGCGCGACCGGCTCCCGGCGGTGCTTGCAGGCATCCACGCGGCGCACGCGGCCGGGATGACGCCGCTGAAGCTGAACGCGGTGATGATGCGCGACACGCTCGACGACGCGCCTGCGCTGCTGCAGTGGGCGCTCGAGAACGGGTGCCGCCTGCGGTTCATCGAGCAGATGCCGCTGGACGCCGATCACAACTGGATGCGCGACAACATGGTCCCCGCAGCGGAGCTGCTGGCGGTGCTCGGGGAGCGGCTCACGCTGACCGAGGTGGGCCGCGACGACCCGCACGCGCCGGCCGAGGAATGGCGGGTCGAGGGATGGACGCTGGACGGCGCTCCCGCGACCGTCGGAATCATCGCGTCGGTGACGCGCTCGTTCTGCGCCGCCTGCGACCGGACGCGGATCACCGCGGAGGGCACGGTCCGGTCGTGCCTGTTCGGCGACGACGAGACCGACCTGCGCGGGCTGCTGCGCGGCGGCGCCGACGACGACGAGATCGCCCGCTGGTGGCGCGCGGCGATGTGGGGCAAGCAGTCCGGGCACGGGATGGACGCGGCCGGGTTCGCCCCGCCGGTGCGGAGCATGGGGGCGATCGGTGGCTGAGGTGCTGGTGCGGTACTTCGCTGCGGCGGAGGACGCGGCCGGGCGCCCGGAGGAGCGCGTCGAGGTCGCGGACGCCACCGTCGGCGGCCTGCAGGCGCACCTCGTCGCGCGCTACGGCGAGCCGATGGAGCGGGTGGTCCGCTCGGGGTCGTTCCTCGTCGGCGGCGTCGTCTCCCGCGACCCCTCCCGCGAGCTCACCGCGACCGTCGACGTCCTCCCGCCCTTCGCCGGCGGCTGACCACCCCCCCATCCAGTCCGCACAGAGTGCACGCTCGCCCGGCGCGTCGCGTGCACTCTTCGTGTACTCGATGGTGGGGGCTCGGTGGGGCTCGGCGGGGGCTAGGCGGGGTAGATGGTGACGGCGGTGGGCGGGATCTCGAGGCCGATGGGGGCGCCGAGGCGGAGGTGGAGGTCGGCCACGACGGCGGGCGGCACCAGGGCGTCGAGGCGGTCGGTGCGCACGCGGACGAGGTCGGCCTGCGGCTCGAGGGCGGTGACCATGCCGGTGACCGCTGCGGCATCGGGCGCGGTGAGACGCACGGCCGAAGGACGGATGGCGGCGAGGGCACGGTCCCCGAGAGCGGTCGCTGCTGAGGTCTCACCGCGCAGCATCATCCCGTCGGCGGTATGGAGCCCATGCGCGGTCCGCACGCCGCTCACCAGCGTCAGGCCCGACAGCTCTGCCGTGAAGGGATGTCGCGGGCGCTCCAGCACCTCGCGGGTCGGTCCCTGCTCCACGACCCGGCCGTCGTGCATGACGGCGACGCGGTCGGCGAGGAGGTACGCATCCAGGGCGTCGTGCGTCACCAGGACCGTCGTGCGGCCGGTCAGGACGTCGCCGAGCGTCGCGCGCACCTCCGCCGCGACGGACACGTCGAGCGCCGAGAGCGGCTCGTCGAGGAGCAGCAGGCTCGGCTCGGCGGCGAGCGCCCGCGCGATCGCGACGCGCTGC
>JAEWJG010000318.1 GCA_023386675.1 Actinomycetes bacterium | reverse complement strand
GGTCAGGGCCCGACCGTCGTGCTGCTGCACCCGCTCGGCGCGGACGCCGACTTCTGGCAACAAGCCGCCGCCTCGCTCGACGGCCTCGGCGTGTACGCCGTCGACCTTCCGGGGCACGGCGGCTGCCCGGTCCCCGACGACCCCTACGGCACGGCGGACGTCGCGGCCGCGCTCGCGACGCACCTGCGCGGCCTCGGCCACGAGGGCGTGCACGTGGTGGGGCTGTCTCTCGGCGGCCTCGTCGCCCTCGAGCTCGGGGCGCACGATCCCGGGCTCGTCGCCGGCCTCGTCGTGGCGGCCACCGTCCCGTCCTACCCGGAGGACTGGCGCGAGAAGTGGCGAGCCCGGGCCGCCGACGCCGGGCGCCTGGGCGTGACCCCGTTCGTCGAGCCCACGTTGCAGCTGTGGCTCACCCCCGCCGCCCTCGCCGCCGACGGGCCCGAGGTCGCCTACGTGCGGCGCACCCTCGCCGGCACCGACCCGCGCGGCTACGCCCTCGCGTGCCTGGCCCTCGCGGATGCCGACGTCACCCCGCGGCTCGGCACGATCACGGCGCCGACCCTGCTCGTCGACGGCGAGTTCGACGCGCCACTGTTCCACGACGGCGCCGCCCGCCTCGCCCGGTCGATCCCCGACACCCGCCGCGCTGTCATTGCCGGGGCGCGGCACGCCAGTGCCCTCGAGTTCGCCGAGCCCTTCGCGCGGCTCGTCCGGAACTGGGTGCGACCTGGGAATGACAGCCCGGACGAAGGGAGCCGGTGATGAACGCGACCGGTCGACCGCTCGTCGGCTTCGTCGGGCTCGGGGTCATGGGCTCGGCCATGGCGGGGAACGTCCTTGCCAGCGGGGCCTTCGAGGTTCACGGCTACGACATCGACGCCGACCGGCGCCGGGCGTTCGCCGACGCCGGGGGAGTCGTGCACGACGATCTCACCTCGCTCGTCGCCGCCGGCGACCTCGTGCTCACCTCCCTGCCGAGCGCGGCGGCCTTCGAGTCCGTCCTCGGTGGGCTCGTCGCGGACGCGCGCCCGGGGACGGTCGTCGTCGAGACGAGCACCCTGGATCTGCGCACCAAGCTCGACGGGGCGGCCCGCCTCGCCCGGGCGGGCGTCGAGATGCTCGACTGCCCGCTGAGCGGAACCGGTGCCCAGGCCCGGGCCGGCGACCTCGTCGCCTACGTGAGCGGCGCACCGGAAGCGGTCGGACGGGCCAGGAGTCTCGTCGAGGCGTTCACGCGCGCCCACTTCGAGCTCGGCAGGATCGGCAACGGCACCCTGATGAAGCTGGTGGCGAACCATCTCGTCGCGGTGCACAACGTCGCCGCGGCCGAGGCGCTCGGGTTCGCCCAGGACCTCGGCCTGGACCTGTGGCAGGTGCTCGCCGCCGTCGGGGACGGAGCGGGGGCTTCGCGGATGCTTGGTGTCCGCGGCCCCGACATGGTGCAGGGGCGTTACGAGCCGGCGAGCATCCGCATGGACGTCTTCGCCAAGGACCTCGAGATCATCGGGGCGGCCGCGGCCGAGGCCGGCACCGTCACGCCCCTGTTCGATGCCGCCCGAGCCGTCTACCGCGACGGCTTGTCGGACGGCCTCGTCGCCAGCGACACGGCCGTCGTGTTCGAAGTGCTTCGTGGGCACCCTCGCCCACGTGACCCGGCGCCCAGCGGGCGACGGGCACCCAAATCGGTCGACAACAGAAGGGAACCCGCATGATCACCGGAATCCGCGGTGTGAACATCAAGGTCCGCGACCAGGACCGGTCGGCGAATTTCTGGACCGAGCAGGTCGGCCTGGAGGTCGTCAGCGACGTCGTCATGCCCGACTTCGCCCCGCGTCGCTGGTTGGAGACCGGCGCCGCGTCGCGCAACGCGTTGATGATCCTGCACTGGCCGATCTTCGACGAGGTGGAGTTCTTCTCGGGCATCACCTTCACCTGCGACGACATCCACCAGACCTACGAAGAGCTCAAGGCCAAGGGCGTCGAGTTCGTCTCCGAGCCGTTCCTGGCCGGCTTCGGCTGGTGGGCGACCTTCAAGGACCCCGACGGCAACGTGTTCGTCCTGCGGCAGGAAAAGGGCTGAGCGGAGCCTACGTCGCGCGCCCGTCGCCGGCGGGCGCGCGCTCAGCAACAACGAAAACTCACGACGGGGCCGGAAGGCGGTTGACGATGGTGGAACGTTCGGTGATTCTCCCTCGCTGGGTGTACCTCGGTGCCGGTCAGGTGCGCACGGGCGCGGCGGTGGTCGTCGAGGGCGACCGGATCGCCCAGGTGCTGCCGGCCGAGCAGGCCGCGGGGATCGACGGCCGGCGGATCGACCTGCCCGACAAGGTCCTGCTGCCGGGGTTGGTCAACATGCACACCCACGCGGGTGCCGGCCCCGTCGGCCGAGCCGTGTCGGAGGACTACGAGCTGCCGACGGGCATGCCGTTCTACGTGCCGCTGTCGCGGCTGTGGCGGCACGCCTACCGCGACGAGCTGCGGGAGCAGTTCCGCGCCGTCATCGAGTGGGACGTCCTGGGCATGATGCGGACCGGGACGACGACGATCCTCAACCACGCGTCGACCGACATCGAGGGCTACCTGCACATCGCCGAGCGCGTCGGGGTACGGACCTTCGCCGGTCCGACGATCCCGCTCGACGTCACCGCCCGCCTGGGCCAGCTCTCCGGTGGGCGGGAGGACCGCAAGCAGACCACCTCCGAGCAGGCACAGCTGGCAGAGCTCGAGGAGCTCGAGCGGATGTTCGGGGAGTGGGACGGTGCCGCGGGCGGGCGGATCACGATGGTCCTCGGACCGGCCGCGGTGCACACCGACGAGTTCAGCGTGCTGGCCGGGGTCGGCGTGGCGGCGAAGCGGCTCGACTGCCTCGTCACGACCCACCTGTGTCAGGCACCGAGCGAGCTCGCCGCGACACAGGAGCGCTTCGGCACGACCCCGCTGCGGGTCCTGCAGCGGGCCGAGCTGGCCAACGAGCGGCTCATCGCCGCGCACGGCACGTACCTGCCGGACGAGGACCGCCGGCTGGCGGCCGACTCCGGGATCACCATCGTCCACTGCGCCTCGCGCAAGGCGAAGGAGGCGGTCATCTCGCCTTCGGTGTCCTTCCTGGACTCGGGCATCTCCATCGCGCTCGGTACCGATGGCTTCAACTGCGACATGGTCGAGGAACTGAAGTTCGCCGCGATGCTCGGCAAGATCGGCGTCGTGCAGTCGCACCGGCCGACCGCCGCCGAGGTCCTGGACCTCGCGACGAGCCGCGCCGCCTCGATCCTGCGCCGGCCCGACCTCGGCGTCATCAAGGAGGGCGCGCGAGCCGACCTCATCGGCATCGCCGTCACCGACCCGTCGATCGCCCCGGCGCTCGATGTCGTCCAGTCGCTCGTCTACTACGGCAACGGCCGCGACGTCCAGTTCGAGATGGTCGACGGCCGGGTCCTCATCGAGGACGGCAGCTTCGTCGGCGTCGACCTCGACAGCGTCCGCGCCCGCGCGGAGGCCGCCCTCACGTCGATCTGGGAGTCGGCGATCGACGCGGGGGTCATCGCCGAGGTCCTCCCGAGCATCAACCGGACGCAGGCGCTCGCCTAGCCCCGTCGGCCCCGGGCCCGACGCCCGGGGCCTTCTGATCACACCCAGGACATCCAGGAGGCGATCCATGACCGATCTGCTCCTCAAGGTCAGACAGAACATCAATCTGCTGGCCGACAGCCCAGCCATCGTCGGCGACGTGACGACCGCGTCGCGCCGCACCCTGACGTGGGGAGAACTCGGGGCACGCGTCGACGGCCTCGTCGGCGGCTTCCGGGAGCGGGGCCGGAAGCTCGGCGACCGCATCGGCATCGCCCACTACCAGGGCACGTTCGGTCTCGAACTCTATCTCGCCGCGCAGGCGGCGGGCCTGCAGCCGGTCCTGCTCGGCATCACGCTGGGCAACCACCTCGACGCTGCCGCGCGGGCCATCGACCTCAAGGAGCTGTTC
>JAEWJG010000245.1 GCA_023386675.1 Actinomycetes bacterium | reverse complement strand
GCTCGGCGCCGACCGCGTCCCCCGGGTGGCCGTGTACGAGCCGCCCTACCTGCCGGACCCGATGCTGCCGTCCGCGCAGGCGTACACCCAGCAGCTGCTGGCAGCGCTCGCGGCGGGCGACCGCGCCGGCGCCGTCGTGCTGTTCCTGCGGCGCGTCGGCGTGCCGGAGGCGGGCATCCAGGGGATGCAGCACTCCCCCGGCTGGGACGCCACGCTGGCCCTCGCGCCGACCCTCGCCTACGACGACGCCGCGATGGGCGACAGCCGTGTGCCGGACGACCTGCTGCAGGCCATCACCGTGCCGGTCCTCGGTCTCGCCGGCGAGCAGACCCCCGACTTCCTGCGCCTCGGCGCCGAGGGCGTCGCATCGGGCGCCCAGGACGGCGGCTACGAGATCGTGGCCGGCCAGACCCACGACGTGTCCGCCGACGGGCTCGCTCCGCACCTCCTGCGCTTCCTCACCGCCTGACCCCAGCCTCGCACCCGACCGAACGCCATCGAGTCCGCGGAGAATGCACGGCGCGACGGCGTGTCGCGTGCACTCTGTGCGGACTCGATGGAGGCCGGGAGGGGTCAGGTGCGGACGGAAGCGGGGGCGGGGGTGTTGTGGATGCCGCGGATGGGGCTCGCGGCCTGCTCGGCCTCGTGGTCCGGACCGAGCGGGATGCCGGTACGGTCGCGCAGGACGAGGGTGGCGAGGAGGCCGAGGATGGTCATGCCCGCGAGGTACCAGGTCACGGAGAGGGTGCTGCCGGTCGCCTGCACGAGCGCGGTCGCGATGGTCGGTGCGAACGCGCCGCCCAGGATCGCGCCGATCGCGTACGAGATCGAGACCCCGGAGAACCGGATGGATGCCGGGAACAGCTCCGAGTAGAGCGCCGCCTGCGGCCCGTAAGTGAAGCCCAGGCCGATCGTGAGGATCGCCAGGCCCAGGAACAGCATCCCGACGCTTCCGGTGTTGACCAGCGGGAACAGGGTGAACACGCCGACCAGCTGCAGGATCCAGCCGATGATGTAGGTGGTGCGACGGCCGATCCGGTCGCTCAGCCATCCCGCGACCCAGGTCGCCACGAGCCACGTCACGGCGGACGCGGCCACCGCCCACAGCACCGGACCGCGGTCGAGCTTGAGCGGGCCCTCCGGGTTGGTCGAGTAGTTCTGGATGTAGCCGCCGGTGGTCATGTACCCGACGGCGTTGTTGCCGGCGAAGACGAACGCGGCGACGATCACGAGCAGCCAGTGCTTGCGGAACAGCTGCACGATCGGCATGCGGGTGCGCTGACGGCGCTCGGCGATCTCGGTGAAGACCGGGCTCTCCTCGACGCGGCGGCGGACCCAGTACCCGATCAGGATGAGCACCACCGACAGGAGGAACGGCACACGCCATCCCCACGCCAGGAAGGCGTCGCCCGGCGCGATCACGGTCATCAGCGCCATGATCCCGGACGCGAGAAGCAGACCGAGAGGAACGCCGATCTGGGGCGACGCGCCGAACAGGCCGCGCTTCGCCGTCGGCGCGTGCTCGACCGCCATCAGGACCGCGCCGCCCCACTCGCCGCCCGCCGAGATGCCCTGCAGCACGCGCAGCAGCACGAGCAGGATAGGCGCGGCGACCCCGATCGCCTGGTACGTCGGCAGCAGGCCGACGAGCGCCGTCGCCAGTCCCATCAGGATGAGCGTGACGACGAGCACCCGCCGCCGGCCGTACCGGTCGCCGAAGTGACCCGCCAGGAACGCACCGAGCGGACGGAACAGGAAGCTGACGCCCACCGTGAAGAACGACAGCACGGTCGCGAACTGCGGCCCAGCCGGGGCGAAGAACAGCTGCCCGAAGACGAGTCCGGCGGCGGACGCGTAGATGAAGAAGTCGTACCACTCGACGGTGGTGCCGATGACCGTGGCGAAGACCACTCGGCGGCGATCGGTCGGCGACCGGAAGCTGCCGGTCGGTGTGAAGGGGGATGTGCTCATCGTCGTGTACTCCCGGAATTGCTGACATCATCGTCCGGAGCGGCGCTCCGTGCGGCAATGATATACGATTTCGCATCCGACGCAACGGGCGATGATCGCCTCCCCGTTCGTCAGCCGATCGCATCCAGTTCGCGCACCGCGCCCTCCGAGAGTTCGAGCGCCGTGGCGGCGATGTTGTCGCGCAGGTGCGCCACCGACGACGTACCCGGGATGAGCAGCAGGTTGGGCGAGCGCTGCAGCAGCCACGCGAGCGCGACCGCCAGCGGCGTCGTCTCCAGCCGCGCCGCCACCGAGGCGAGCTCGCCGGACTGCAACGGGCTGAACCCGCCGAGCGGGAAGTAGGGCACGTACGCGATGCCGTGCTGCGCGGTCTGCTCGATCAGAGCGTCGTCGTGCCGGTTCGCGATGTTGTAGAAGTTCTGAACCGTCACGACCGGCGCGATGGCCTGCGCCTCGGCGAGCTGCTCGGCGGACACCGTGCTCAGCCCCAGGTGCCGGATGAGCCCTTCGCGCTGCAGGTCCGCCAGCGCGCCGAACTGCTCTGCGAGGGACCCGGGCTCGGGCCGGTCGAAGCCGCCGACGCGCAGGTTGACCACGTCGAGCGCCTCCAGACGCAGCGACCGGAGGTTCTGGTGCACCTGATCGCGCAGCTGCTGCGGCGAGCGCGCGTGCGGCCACCCGCCGTCGGCATCCCGCTCGGCGCCGACCTTCGTGACGATGTGCAGCTGGTCGGAATACGGCGAGAGCGCTTCGCGGATCAGCTCGTTGGTGACGTGCGGCCCGTAGAACTCGGCGGTGTCGATGTGGGTGATGCCGGCCTCCACGGCGGCGCGGAGCACGGCGACGGCTTCGTCGCGGTCGGCCGGCGGCCCGAAGACCCCGGGCCCGGCCAGCTGCATGGCGCCGTATCCGACGCGGGTGAGGTCGAGATCCCCCACGCGGTAGGTGCCGCCGGGAAGGGTGGAGAGAGTGCGTTCTGAATCGGTCATGACTCCACCCTGCGCTCGCGTCGAGCGGCCAGGCAGTGCCGCCTCGATCCTGGGGATAAGAGGACCTGGCTGCGGCCTGTTCACACTTCTAGACTCACGGGGTGCCCTCCCGCAACGCCCCCAACTCCCTCGGCGAGTACCTCCGCGCGCGCCGCGAGCTGGTCGATCCTGCCGCGGTCGGGCTCCGGGTCACCGGGGTGCGCCGCACCCCTGGCCTGCGGCGAGAGGAGGTGGCGACGCTGGCGGGCATCAGCGCCGACTACTACCTGCGCCTCGAGCAGGGCCGCGACCGACACCCGTCCGCACAGGTGTTGACGGCACTGGCCCGCGTCTTCGAGCTCGACGCCGACGCCACCGCCTACCTGCTGAGCCTGGCGGACCCGCAGCCGCACGCCGCACGCCGCACCGCGCGGCGGACCGTGCCGCGCGGCATCCTGCAGCTGCTCGACTCCCTGGAGCTTCCCGCGTTCGTCGAGGACCGGAAGTTCGACGTGCTCGCCGCGAACCCGCTCGCGACCGCGCTCTCCCCCGCCATCGCGCCCGGCAGCAATCGCCTGCGCTCCCTCTTCCTCGACGATGCCGAGCGCGCGCTGTACCCGGACTGGGAGCAGGCGACCGCCGGGCTCATCGCCTCCTTCCGCGCCTCCATCGGCAGCGACATCGCCGACCCGCGGATCGCGCAGCTGGTGGGCGAGCTGTCGCTGCGCAGCGAGCACTTCCGCCGGCTGTGGGCGCGCCACGACGTGCGCGGGCTGGGCGGCGGAGCGGCCCGCCTCGATCACCCGCGGCTCGGGATGCTGGAACTCAGCCGGGAGAAACTGCCGATCGGCGACTCGGGCGGCCAGCTGCTCGTGATCTATCACGCCGAGCCCGGGTCGAAGACGGCAGCGGCGCTGCGCACCCTCCGGAGCGGCGTGAGTCCCGAACAGGCGCGGGCCGACGACCGTCAGTTGCGGACGAAGTAGAAGAACATCCAGACCACGAAGAGGGCTGCGCCGACGATCCCGACGACGAGTCCCGAGGTCGCGCGCGAGCGGCCGGAGTTCGGCTGACCGGCTGCCTCCAACTGCTCCGCGACCCGTCGCCCCTGCGCCCCGAACACGATCGCCAGGATGGACGGGAGCGCGAACGGGTTGATGACGATGCTCACGATCCCCCAGACCAGAGCGCTGGTCGCCTTGCTGTTCTTAGCCGGGACCGCCGCCATGTAATACGGATACGCCTGCGGCGGGTACGTCGGGGCCGGCGCGATGGGGGCGACAGGTGCCACGGGCACCGGCTGCACGTGCTGCGTCCACGCGGCGCCGTCCCAGTAGCGCACCGCGCCCGGGCCGCTCGGGTCGGCATACCAGCCGGGCACTGCGGTCATCGTCCACCTCTCTCGCAGATCTTCCGCTCCAGTCTCGGGTGCGGAGGGCCGATGCCGTCAGCCCCTCTCCGGGGCGCACCGCCTGCGCGCGCTCAGGCCGCCGACTCCCACGGGTTGAACAGCGGAACGCCGAACCGCGCGAAGTCCCGCGAGTTCCTGGTGGCCACGGCGAGGCCGGCGACCTCGGCCGTCGCCGCGATGAGGGCATCCCTCTCGGGACTCGGATCCGGCACGTGGAATCCGGCTGCCACGGTCGCGATCTCGTGATCGATGGGGAGGATGCGGTCGGCGAAGTGGTCCACGACCTCATCGACCCAGTTCCGCAGACGGGCACCCTGAACCGGATCGACCCGCTCTCTGCGCGCGGCGCCCAGTTCGATCTCGAAGACCGTCATGGCGGAAATGTGGAGCGAGTACACATTCTGCGCCTCCAGCCAGCGCACGACGCGTGGATCCGCCCGCTGGGGTCGTCTGGTGGCGGACAGCACCATGGTGTCGAGGATCCACTTCACAGCTCGATCTCCGTGGGCGCCCACGTCGCACGGGGGAACTCGAAATCGAAATCGCTTTCGGGGTCGTCGTCCCGCAGCAGATCGACGATGCTCTTCTGCCGCCCGGTCATCTTCTCGAAGTCGGCATACGTGAGCAGGACGTAAGCCGGCTCCCCACGATCGGTGATGATGAGCGGCTCGGTCGTCGCACTCCGCTTGGCGGCCGAGACGTCTTGGTTGAATGCGCGCGCTGTGACGATCGCCATGTCGTACCTCCCGATGTTGCTACGTAGGTACATTACCACATCATGCTGCTGTGGTCCGCCCTGAGCCGGATGGCGGCCAGGGCGTCGCCCGCTAGAGCGCGAACGGGTCCGGCGTGAGGGTGTACTTCGTGTTCAGGTACTCGTGGATGCCCTCGAAGCCGCCCTCGCGGCCGAGCCCGGACTGTTTCACTCCGCCGAACGGCGCCGCCGCGTTGGACACGACGCCGACGTTGAGGCCCATCATCCCGGTCTCCAGCCGCTCGATCATCCGCTGGCCGCGGGCGAGATCCTGGGTGAAGACGTACGACACGAGCCCGTACTCGGTGTCGTTCGCCAGCCGCACCGCGTCGTCCTCGTCGGAGAACGTGGCGATGGCGAGCACCGGCCCGAAGATCTCCTGGCGCAGGATCTCGCTGCCGGGACGGACGCCCGCGATCACCGTCGGCTCGTAGAAGGTGCCCTCGCCCGGCCGGGCGGATCCCCCGGTGAGCACGGACGCTCCGCGGTCGAGCGCGTCCGCGACGAGCTCCTCCGCCTTGGCGACGGCGTCCTCGTCGATCAGCGGGCCGATCGCGACGCCCTGCTCGGTGCCGCGGCCCACGGTCATGGCCTTCACGCGGTCGGTCACGCGCCGGGCGAACTCGTCGGCCACCGACTCGTGCACGATGAAGCGGTTGGCCGCGGTGCAGGCCTGGCCGATGTTGCGGAACTTGGCCAGTAGGGCGCCCTCCACGGCCCTGTCGAGGTCCGCGTCGTCGAACACGACGAACGGCGCGTTGCCGCCCAGCTCCATGGAGGTGCGGAGCACGTTCTGCGCGGACTGCTCGATGAGCCGCTGGCCCACCGCGGTGGAGCCGGTGAAGGACAGCTTCCGGAGGCGCGGATCGGCGAGGATCCCGGCCGAAACGGCTACCGACCGGGTCGTGGTGATGACGTTGACCACGCCGGCAGGGACGCCCGCGTCCTCCAGCAGCTTCGCGAAGTACAGGGTGGTCAGCGGCGTCAGCGCCGCCGGCTTGATGACGACGGTGCAGCCGGCAGCGAGCGCCGGAGCGATCTTCCGGGTGGCCATGGCGAGCGGGAAGTTCCACGGCGTGATGAGGTAGCAGGGACCGACCGGCGCCTGGGTGACGATCATCCGTCCCGTGCCTTCCGGGCTGACGGCGTAGCGGCCCTGGATGCGGACAGCCTCCTCCGAGAACCAGCGCAGGAACTCGCCGCCGTAGGTGACCTCGCCGTTCGCCTCGGCCAGGGGTTTGCCCATCTCGAGGGTCATCAGCAGCGCGAACTCGTCCCGCCGTTCCTGCAGCAGGTCGAACGCACGGCGCAGGATCTCGCCCCGGGTGCGCGGCGCGGTAGCGGCCCAGCTGTCCTTGGCCGCGACGGCCGCGTCGAGTGCCGCCGCGCCGTCCTCGACGGTGGCGTCCGCGATCTCGGCCAGGGTGCGGCCGGTGGCGGGATCCTTGACAGCGAAGGTGGCGCCGGACGACGACGGGCGCCAGTCCCCGCCGATGGCGAGTGCAGTGGGCACTTGGGTCAGCAGGGCGGACTCGGCGGCTGCGGTCATGGACGGCTCCTCAGGGTCGGCGGCGGCACGGCACGTCGTGCGCGACCGACGATAGCCAGCAGGCTGCGCTCAGTGGCTCGACGGCCGGGCATCCCGCGCGATCAGCACACCGGTGTGCCCGGAGCGACAAGCCGGGTCGGCGCTGCGCTGGCCGCTGCCCGAACCGGGTGCTACGATCCACATCACGGATCGTATACAACGTCGTCCGATCCTCAGTGAGGTGAACCCCGTGCTCAGCATCCCCCAGCAGGCGCGCGAGAACGACCGCGTGACCACCAATATCGCCCGAACCTTCAGCGAGTTCCGCACCGCGGTCTCGGAGTCCTTCGTGCCTCTGCACGTGACCAGCGATCGGCCGGACCCGTTCTGGGGCCGCATCCGGTCGGCCTCGGCCGACGAGGTGCACGTGTCGGAGGTCAGCGCGTCCGAGCACGTGGTCGAGCGGACGCCGGAGCTCATCGCGCGCGCCGACCGGCACTACTTCAAGCTCAGCCTGATGCTGTCCGGCTCCGGCCTGCTCATCCAGGACAACCGCGAGGCAGTGCTGCAGCCGGGCGACCTGGCCGTGTACGACACCCACCGGCCGTACTCGCTCGTCTTCGACGACGACTTCCGGACCATGGTGGTGATGTTCCCGAAGCACCTGATCGACCTGCCGCCGGACGTCGTCGCGCAGCTGACCGCCGTGCGGATGAGCGGCCGCCAGGGCATCGGCGGCATCATCGTCCCGTTCCTGGCGCAGCTCGTCGGCAACCTCGACCAGCTGAACGGAGCGACCGGCGCGCGCCTGGCGCACAGCGCGCTCGACCTCGTGACCACGATGTTCGCCAACGAGCTCGACGTGGCCCGCGGACCGGTCGACCCGCACCACCAGCTCATGCAGCGCATCCGCACCTACATCGACGCCAACCTCGCGTCGACGGAGCTGGGGCCCGGGCAGATCGCGGCGGCGCACTTCATCTCGACCCGCCACCTGCACGGCCTGTTCCGCGAGCAGGGGACGACCGTGTCGTCGTGGATCCGCTCCCGCCGGCTGGAGCGGTGCCGCCGCGACCTGCTCAACCCGCTCTACGCGGACCGGCCGGTCGCCGCGATCGCGGCCCGCTGGGGATTCGTGGACGCGGCCCACTTCAGCCGCGTCTTCAAGGCCGCCTACGCGGAGTCCCCCTCGGAACTGCGGGCGTCCGCCCGCTGACCCGCCGCCGCGCGCCCACCTCCGCCGACGATTTGTGCCAAATCTCGGTTCTGGGCGCCGGATAACGGAGATTTGGCGCACATCGTGCGCGGGTGGCCTCTCGCCGCGGACTTGTGCGGGAGGGAACGCGGGTTGGACGAGGGCGTAGGGATGGCGCGCGGGCGTTGAGGTGCGCCTCCGGACGACCGGAGGATGGGTCCGCCCGGGCGGAGCTGCCCGGGCGGAACGGAGTCACCGATGTCCGCATCCACTTCGACCGCCGTACGCCGGGACGCACGCGACCACGACGCGCCCGAACTGCCCGCGACGACCCGCCAGGTAGTGTTCCCGCGCGCCGGCGCGATCGAGGTGCGCGAGGCTCCTCTTCCGGCCCCCGGGCCCGACGACCTCATCCTGCGCGTCTCCCTGGTGGGAGTCTGCGCCACCGACCTCCACCTCCTCGCCGGGCACATCGGCGATCCCTTCCCGCTCGTCCCCGGGCACGAGTTCGTGGGCGAGGTCGCCGCGATCGGCGAGGGTGCCGCCGCCGTCCGCGGCCTCAGGGTCGGCGACGCGGTGGCCGTGGAGATGCTGCTCCCCTGCCGCTCGTGCGCGCGTTGCCGCGAAGGCCGCTACAACCTGTGCGAGGCCGACGACCCCGCGAACGGCGCCGCGCGCGGCCGCCAGGTCGGCGTGAACATCCCGGCCACCGTCGAACCGGGGCTCTGGGGCGGCTATGCCGAGCACCTCTGGGTGCCGCAGGAGGCGGTGGTGCACCGGCTGCCGGAGGGTCTGCCCTGGCGACGCGCGGTGCTGGTCGAGCCGCTGGCCGTCGCCTGCCGTACGCTCGCCCGCGGCCGGCTGGCACCGGGCGAGAACGTCGTCGTGATCGGCCCTGGGCCGGTCGGGCTGCTCG
>JAEWJG010000169.1 GCA_023386675.1 Actinomycetes bacterium | reverse complement strand
GGATCGTGTTGGCCGCGTTGTTGCGCTCGGTCGTGACGTAGAGCGCTCCGTCCGGTCCGACGGTCAGGCCCTCCGAGTCCGGCTGGTTCGTGGCGGTGTCGCTGCTGCCCGGGAAGAAGATCTGCTTGCCCGCGCCCCAGCCGTTCGCCGTGTCGGAGACCCACACGCCGCCCTGCTTGAGCATCCGGAACACCCAGCTCTTGTTCTTCACGCTGTAGAGCACGTTCGGGTTCTTCGGGTCGAACACCAGGCCGCTGACGTCGCGGCCCTCGGGACCGGTCGTGGTCTGCCACGCGCACAGGCCGTCGGCGACCGCCACGGTGCCGCTGCCCGGCCACGCGACCGGCGTCTGCGCGCCGGCGGGAAGCGCCCCGGTGCCGGACGGCGCCTCGGGCTGGCAGGTCAGGGTCGTCCCGCCGCCGCCGTTGTTGCCTCCGGTCGGGTCGGTGAGCACGTTCTGGCAGGCCGTCGTATTCGACGCGCCGAAGCTCTTGGCCGCGACCGACGCGAAGGCGCCGGTGCCGTCGGGGCAGCGGGCGAACGCGCCCGCGCCGAATTCGTTCGTCGCGTCGGCGCCCGCCTGGCCGGCGGTGTAGTCGACGGAGTCGACGAGGGTGCCGTCCGCCAGGTAGACCTTGACGCTGTCAGCGCCGCTGCCGAGGCCCTTGGTGGACGCGAAGTAGACGTACCCGTGCGCCGGGACGACCGTGGTCGGCGTGCCGTCGGCGAGCTTCGCCGCGAACGGTGTGGCGGCCGAGGCGGCGCCGCTGTCGATCTGCAGCCACCCGGTGATATCCACATCCACGGCGCCGCTGTTGAACAGCTCGACGGCATCCTGGACCGGTGTGGACGTGTTGTCGGACGAAACCTCGTTGATGCGGATGCTTTTCCACGCGGGCGCGGGAGGCGCGAAACGGCTGGTCCCCGGCGAGCCGAGGTCGCCGGAGACGGAGGTCCACGATCCCTCGACGTCACCCGCCGCGGAGAGCTGCCACTGCGATGCGTCGTTCGCCCCGAGCGCGGCGGCCGTGGTCGGGATGCCCGCCGTGCCCTGGGTGCGCGGCCCCTTCGCGGTGCCGGTGCCCTGGTCGTTGTAGGTGAGGCGGTCGACGAGGTTCGCGACCGCGTCGGGTCCGTCGAACAGGTTGATCTCGTCCGCGCGGCCCAGGCCGGTCGTGTTGCCGGCGAGGATCTTCACCTGCGACCTCAGCTTCCACTCGGCGCGGAAGGCGGCGTCCGTCGACTCGGTGATGATGGCCGACTCGCCGGAGGCGAGGGTCCCCAGGCTGTCGAGCGGCACGGTCCCCGGCGTCTCGCTGTCGTCGTCGAACGACCATCCCGTGAAGTCGACCGGCGTCGATCCCAGGTTGGTGAACTCGACGAACTCGCCGCCGGTCGTGCCGGGGCCGTACATCCACTCGGTGATGCGGACGTCGGGGGTCCCAGCCGCCTGCGCGGCCGTCGGGAGGGCGAACGCCAGCGTGCCGGCGGTCGCGGTGACGGCCAGGGCCGCCACGGCTCGGATTCTGAGAAGTCGCATAGAAACGGAAGCTAACGACGCCGCGGGTCCGTGCGGGGAAGGGAAGGTGAACAGCAGGCGAACCGCGCCGCGTTCCGGGCCGCCGGTAGAGTACCCGCATGACGGACGGCGGCACGCGGCAGCAGATCCTGCTCAACGCGGCCCGGCTGTTCGGCAAGCACGGCTACTACGGCACGACCACGCGCGACATCGCCGAGGCGGTGGGCATCCGCCAGCCGTCGCTGTTCTACCACTTCGCCGCGAAGCACCAGATCCTGGCCGAACTGGTGGATGCGGACCTCGCTCAGACGATGTCCCGGCTGACCGACGCGGAGGCCCTCGACGCGTCCTGGGCGGAGCGCTTCCATCTCTTCCTGACCGTGAGCTCCCGCGACTACCTCACCCTTCCGTACGATGCGCGGGGGTACTACAGCGACGCGATCTTCTCGGAGCCGGAGTTCGAGCCGCAGCGCAGCGAGATCGAGCGGTTCCACGACGCGGTGCGGGCGCTGGTCCGCGGGGGCATCGAGGCCGGCGAGTTCCGCGACGTCGATCCGGAGTTCGTGCAGCGGGCCATCACCGGTCTGCAGTTCGAGGGGATGCGCGAGCGCGAGACGAGTGCGTCCGCTCCCGTCTCCGAGCGGCCACTCCAGGTCTCCGACTTCATCCTGCGCGCCGTGCTCGCCGATCCGTCCCGGGTGGACGCGGTCCGCGAGGCGACCGAGGCGCGGCTCGGCGCCCGCGCCGGCGACTGACGGCGCAGACTTCTCCGACCCGTCACGGGGACGAAACAGGACGGCAACATCCGTCGCCTATCAATTGATAGACAACGTACCTATCGATTGATAGTCTGCTTCCCGGCTCGCCCGAGCCGTGGAGCATCGAGCATCGACGGAGATCCCATGCACACCAGCAAGCGCCTCATCCCGGCCGCGGTCGCCGCGGCCGCAGCCCTCCTCCTCGCGGGCTGCTCGGCAGCCGGAGGCGACGCCCCGGCCAGCAGTACCGCGGTCGCGACCGTCGCCCCGTCGGCCCTCCGCACCGCGGGGACCCTGTCCGTGTGCACCACCAACCTCGGCTCGCCGCCGAACATCACCACCGATGCGGGCGGCACGCTCATCGGCAGCGAGATCGACCTGGCGAAGGCCGTCGCCGGCCGGCTCGGACTGAAGCCCGACTTCGTGACCGTCGACTTCTCTGCGCTCATCCCGAGCCTCCAGGCCAAGCAGTGCGACGTGATCATGGCGTCGCTCTACATCAAGCCGGAGCGCAAGAAGGTCGTCGACTTCGTCCCCTACCTGACGTCGGCCTCCGGCGTGGCGGTCAAGGACGGCGCGAAGAACGGCGTCACGGGCCTGAACGACAGCCTCTGCGGCAAGAAGGTCATGGTCACGGTCGGCACCACCGCGCAGTCGCTCGCCGAGGATCAGTCGAAGAAGTGCACGGCGGCGGGCAAGACCGCGCTCGACATCAGCACGAACAACCAGGCGACGGTCGGCTTCCAGCAGCTCGTCAGCGGGCAGCTCGACGCCTACCTCGACGCCGCCGAGCTGATCGGCTACTACCAGAAGCAGGGCACGGCGGGGATCGAGCTGGCCGGCAAGCCCACCGATCCGGTCGACATCGGCGCCGCGACGCTCAAGTCCGACGGGCAGCTGCACGACGCCATCCAGAAGGCGTTCGACGACCTCGTGTCCACCGGCGACTACACGAAGATCCTCGACCACTGGGGCCAGGGCCAGCTCGCCTACGCCCAGAAGGGCTGACGGTGAACTTCGACTGGGGGTTCTTCTGGAAGAACCTGCTCACCCCCGGCACGCCGTTCCTCCAGGGGCTCGCCCTGACGGTCGTCATCTCCATCCTGGCGATGGCCGGCGCGCTGGTCGTCGGCCTGGTGATCGCGCTGATGCGGCGCTCGCGGATCGCCCCGCTGCGGGTGATCGCCAGCTTCTACATCTGGCTGATCCGCGGCACCCCGCTGCTGGTGCAGCTCGTGCTCATCTACACGGGCTTCGCCGCGGCGAACGTGTTCCGCTTCCAGGACGTCGACCTCGGCGGCCTGCTGGTCAAGGCCGCGGTCCAGGCGGCGATCGTCGGGCTGATCATCAACGAGAGCGCCTACATCTCGGAGATCATCCGCGCCGGCCTCGACTCCGTGCCGGTCGGTCAGAGCGAGGCGGCGGAGGCCCTTGGGATGTCCGGGTCGTCCGCGATGCGGTGGATCATCCTCCCGCAGGCGCTCCGGCTCATGGTGCCGCCCCTCGGCAACTCGTTCAACGGGCTGATGAAGAGCACGTCCATCCTCAGCGTCATCGGCGTCTCCGAGATGTTCCTGGTCTCGCAGAGCATCAGCGCGGCGACGTTCCGGACGTTCGAGATCTTCGCCGTCGTCGCCCTCTACTACCTCGCGCTCACCACGATCTGGACCATCGTCCAGGCGGGCATCGAGAAGCGCCTCAACGCGCGCGTCGGCATCGAGGCGACGGTCTCCCCGTGGCAGCGGCTGTTCGGCGGCCGGCGCGGCAGCCGTCTCACCGCCACCGCACCCGTCCCCCAGCAGGAGCTGTGACATGACCGACACCACCGCCGCACCTCTCGTCAGCGCGAAGCACGTGACCCGCTCCCTCGGCGGGCGGCAGATCCTGGGCGGGGTCTCGCTCGACGTCCAGCCCGGCGAAGTCGTGGTGCTCGTCGGGCCGTCCGGAGCGGGCAAGACGACGTTCCTGCGCACGATGAACGGGCTGGAGACGATCGACGGAGGCGAGCTCACGGTCGCCGGGCAGCCGATGGGCTACCGCGTCGGATTGGACGGCCGCCGTTCGGCCGCCTCGCGATCGGCGCTCATGCGCCAGCGGCAGGAGATCGGGTTCGTGTTCCAGCACTTCAACCTGTTCCCGCACATGACCGCGCTGGAGAACATCTGGCACGCGCCTGTCCGCGTCCGCCGCACCGACAAGCGGGAGGCGATCGCGCAGGCCGAGGCCCTGCTCGGCCGGGTGGGACTCGCGGACAAGGCGGACGCCCGCCCGAACAAGCTCTCCGGCGGTCAGCAGCAGCGTGTCGCGATCGCCCGCGCCCTGGCGATGCGGCCGCGCCTAATGCTGTTCGACGAGCCGACCAGCGCCCTCGACCCGGAGATGATCGGGGAGGTGCTCGACGTGATGAAGGAACTCGCCGCCGAGCACATGACGATGATCGTCGTGACCCACGAGATGGGCTTCGCCCGCGAGGTCGCCGACCGCGTCGTCGTGATGGACGCCGGGTCGATCGTCGAGGTCGCTCCGCCGTCGCAGCTGTTCTCGGCGCCGTCGCACCCGCGCACGCAGGCCTTCCTCTCCAAGATCCTCTGACCGTCCCCGCACCGCACCGAGGGAGAACCATGCCCGATCCAGCCCTGACCGGCGCCGTCGCGACGCCGCACGCCACCGCCACCCGTTCCGCGGAGCGCGCGTTCGAGCGCGGCGGCAATGCGATCGACGCGGCGCTCGCCGCGGCGGCGACGCTCAGCGTCGTCTATCCGCATAACGTCAGCATCGGCGGTGACCTCATCGCGCTGGTCCGGGATCCGGAGGGCGCCGTGCGCTGCCTGAACGCCTCCGGCCCCGCGGCCCACGCGGTGGATGCGAACGCGCTGCGCGCCGTCCACGGCGACGCCCTGCCCTACCGCGGCATCGATACCGTCACGGTTCCCGGTGCCGTGCGCGGGTGGGAGCGGCTGCACCGGCTGGGCGCGCGCCGGCCGTGGGCCGAGGTCTTCGGCGACGCGGTCGGCGCCGCGGGCGAGGGGGTTCCGGTCGCGCGGTCGCTCGCGGCGGCGTTCCGGGAGGAGGAGGCGGCGATCCGCTTCGACCCCGGATTCCGCGACGTGTTCCTTCCTGACGGCCGGCTGCCGGAGGAGGGCGACCTGCTCGTGCAGCCGGCGCTCGCCGCCACACTGGACGCGCTGAGGGAGGACGGCGCCGCCGCCCTGTACGACGGCCGGCTGACCCAAGCTTTCGTCGCCGGGCTGGCCGCCGCGGGCTCGCGCATCTCGGCGGCCGACCTGCTGCTGTTCCACCCGGAGGCCGTCGACCCGCTCGAGACGGAGTTCGGCGGCTACCGCATCCTCACGAGCCCGCCGAACACGCACGGCTTCGTGCTGCTCCGCGTCCTCCGGGAGATCGAGCGGGACGGGATCGAGGACCCGCTCGGCAGCGGCTTCGGCGACGTCATGGAGCGCTTCCTGGCGGCCAACCTGGTGCGCGACGAGCAGCTCGCCGACCCGCGCAGCACCGGAGGCGGACTCGCCGCCCTCTTCGACGACGCCCCTCGCGCGCTGGACGAGCCGGTGAGCCCTGGCTTCCGCCGTCCGCGCGGCGACACCGTCGGCATCGCCGTGTCGGACTCCTCGGGATGGTCCGTCTCGCTCATCCAGAGCGTCTACCACGCGTTCGGCTCGGCGGTCGTCGAGCCGTCGACCGGCATCCTGCTCCACAACCGCGGCACCGGCTTCTCGCTGGACCCGGAATCGCCCAACGCCCTGGCGCCCGGCAAGAGACCGCTGCACACCCTGATGCCGGTGCTGGTCACCGAAGGCGACGACGTGCGCTTCGTGTCGGCCACGATGGGAGGACAGGGTCAGCCGCAGATCCACGCGCAGGTGCTGCTCCGGGCCATGGCCGGCGCCTGCGCGAGCGATGCCGTCGCGGCGCCGCGCGCGATCGTCGGCCCGCAGCGAGACGGCGACCGCCCCTCCGATGTCTACGTCGAGCAGGGCGTCTCCGATGCCGCCCGCGCGGCTCTCGCATCCACCTCGCTGCACATCGTGGAGACGCCCGATTCGAGCGAGCTCGTCGGGCATGCGAACCTGGTGGTGGCCGCACCCGACGGGCGGCTCGACGCGGGCAGCGATCCGCGCTCCGACGGCGCCGCGAGCGTCCGGAGCTACCCAGGCGAGGAGAGACGATGAGCACCACCACGGCACGCCGGAACGACCTGACCCTCGTGCTGATGCTCGCCCTCACGTTCTCCACCGGCATCGTGGATGCGGTCGGCTATCTCGGCCTCGACAAGGTGTTCGCCGGCAACATGACCGGCAACGTGGTCGTGCTCGGCATGGCGCTGGTCGGCGCGGAGGGGCTGCCGTGGGTCGGCCCGCTGATCGCGCTGTTCGCCTTCATGGCCGGTGCGGTGATCGGCGGCCGGACGCTCCGGCGCGAGTCCACCGGGTGGAACACCCGCACGAGCTGGTCGTTCACCGCGGTGGCGGCGGCGCTCGCCGTGCTGACGGTGACGCTCCTCGCGACGGGCGGCGTCCCGCCGAAGCCATGGGAGCTGGCGATCACCACCCTGCTCGCCGCGACCATGGGCTTCCAGGCGGCGGTCGCCCGGCACCTCGCAGTGAAGGAC
>JAEWJG010000119.1 GCA_023386675.1 Actinomycetes bacterium | reverse complement strand
GGCCGGGCGAGAACCGCGATTTGGCGCAAATCTAGCCGGAATCTTTCCACAGCTTCGACCGTGAGGGTCCCCGGGCAGCGCGGGTTCAGCACGATGGGTGGATGCGATACCCGCGACCCCTCCCGCTCCCTCTCGTCGGAAGACCGTTCACCCTTGCCCAGGCGCGGCGGTATGGAGTTGATGCCCTTCGACTCCGGGCCGGCGATGTTCACCATCCGTTCCACGGCGTCAACCTGTCCGAGCGGCCGGAGGAGGTGCTCGATCTCTGCCGGGCCTATCTGCCGGTCATGCCAGCGGGTGCCCACTTCAGCCACACCACGGCTGCCGCGCTGCTGGGCATCCCGTTGCCACCCAGCGCGCGAGCGTCCCCGCTTCATGTCTCGGTGACGTCGCCTCGCACAGCGCCACATGGGCGCGGTGTCGTCGGGCACAGCCTCCGAACGCTCGAGGGCCGCACGGTCGACCGCTTACCTGTCAGCGCGCCGGCGCACGTCTGGTGCCAGCTTTCGGGGCTGGTGGACGCTCAGGAGCTCGTCGCTGTGGGGGATCATCTCGTCGGGGCGAGGTCGCGCGCGCCTCTCTCGACGATCGACGAGCTTTCTGAGCTGTCCACCCGCGTCCGTCGGACGAAAGGCGGCAAGGCTCGTGCGTGGGCCCTGCCACGGATTCGGTCCGGGGCTGACTCGCGCCCGGAGACGTTGCTTCGGTTGTTCCTCGAAGAGCTCGGAGTCCGGGATCTCGCGGTGAATGAGCCCGTGACCGTCGACGGAGGCCGGATAGTCCTCCACCCGGACCTTGCGCTCACAGCTCAGCGCATCGCGTTGGAGTACGAGGGCGATGGTCATCGGGTGGAGCGGCGGCAATGGTCACTCGATATCAGGCGGCACAAGCTTCTCGAGGCTGCAGGCTGGCGGGTCATCCGCGTCACCGCCGACGATCTCTTCCACGATCGCGCAGCCTTTGCCGCACGCCTGCGACGATTTGCGCCAAATCTTAGTTCTCAGGGCGCGAGAACCGAGATTTGGCGCAAATCGTGAGAGGGGGAGGGTCAGTGCGCGAGCGAGAAGCCCTCCGTGCGGGGGTTGTCGCTGTAGAGGCCGTCGACGACGTCCGCGAAGTCGGCCAGGATGACGTTGCGCTTGATGCTCAGCTTCGGCGTCAGGTGCCCGCTCGCCTCGGTCAGCTCCGTCGCGAGCACCACGAACTTGCGGATGCTCTCGGCGCGGGAGACGCCGGCGTTGGCCGCGTCGATCGCCCGCTGGATCTCGGCGTGGACGGCCGGGTTCACGGACGCCTCGGCGAGAGTCATGTCCTTGTCCTCGCCGTTGTTCGCGAGCCAGGTCGGCAGCATCTCGGTGTCGAGCGTGATCAGCGCCGAGATGAACGGCTTCTGGTCGCCGACCACGATCACCTGGCTGACCAGCGGGTTGGAGCGGATGGGGTCCTCCAGAGCCGCGGGCGACACGTTCTTGCCGCCGGCCGTGACGATGATCTCCTTCTTGCGGCCGGTGATCGTAAGGTACCCGTCGGCGTCGAAGGAGCCGAGGTCACCGGTCTTGAACCAGCCGTCGTCGAACGCCGCGGCGGTCGCCTCCGGGTTCTTCCAGTACTCCTTGAAGACGTTGATGCCACGGACCTGGATCTCGCCGTCGTCCGCGAGCCGCAGATCCACACCGGGGAGCGCCGGGCCGACGGTCCCGATCTTGAACATGTCGGGCCGGTTCACGGTTGCGGGCGCGGTCGTCTCGGTGAGGCCGTAGCCTTCCAGGATCTTGATGCCGAGGCTGTGGTAGAAGTGGCCGAGGTGCGACCCCAGCGGCGCGGAACCCGACACCGCGTAGCGGACCCGGCCGCCCATCGCGGCGCGCAGCTTCGAGTACACCAGCCGGTCGTACAGCGCGAACTTCAGCTTCAGCCCGAACGGCACCGGACCGGCCTCGACCGCCTTCGAGTGCTCCACGGCGACCTCGGCCGCCGCGCGGAAGATCTTGCCGCGTCCACCGGTCTCGGCCTTCTGCTCCGCCGAGTTGTAGACCTTCTCGAACACGCGCGGCACGGCCAGCAGGAAGGTCGGCTTGAAGCTCGCGAGCGCGGGCAGCAACTGCTTGGTGTCGGCCTGGTGCCCCACCTTCACGCCGCCGGTCACGCACAGCACGGCGATGAAGCGCGCGAACACGTGCGCGGTCGTGATGAAGAGCAGGGTGGATGCTCCGCCCGGCTGCTGCACGACCTCCTTCAGCGCCTCGGCCGAGTTGCGCGACAGCTCGACGAAGTTGGAGTGGGTGAGGACGCATCCCTTCGGCCGGCCCGTGGAGCCGGAGGTGTAGATCAGCGTCCCGATGTCGGAGCCGCGAGCCAGGTTGCGGCGGCGCTCGATCTCCCCGTCCGGGACGTCGCGGCCCGCTGCGACGAGCTTGTCGAGATCGCCGAGGTGCAGTTGCCAGACGGTGTCGATCAGCGGCAGCTCCGGGTGCACCTCGTCGAAGCGCGCGTGCATCTCCGCCGTCTCGAGGAACACCGCGATGGCGCCGGAGTCGGACATGTTCCACTGGATCTGGGTGGGGGAGGAGGTCTCGTAGATCGGGACGAGCACTGCGCCGGCGAACCAGGTCGCGAAGTCGATCAGCGTCCACTCGTACCGGGTCTTCGACATCAGCCCGATCTTGTCGCCCGGCTGGATGCCCGCCGCGACGAGTCCCTTCGCCAGCGCGATCACCTGCCGGTGGAACTCCGCGGCCGTGACGTCCTTCCATCCCTCGCCGTCAGGAAGGCTGAACAGCGGCTGGTCCGGGGTCTCGGCGACGCGCTGCACGAGCAGGTCGGTGGCGTTGGCCTCCGGGTCGGCGGGGACGAGTGCGGGTGTTTCGAACAGGTTCACGGTAGCTCCCTCGATACCGGCGGGCGGGCTTCCGGCCGAATGGCTTCGGCCGGATGGGTTGATTACACTCTAGATGGTCTCGCCGGGGCCCCTCTGCGACCCGGGGCGGCCCCCACCCCCGCACTCAGGAAGGTCACACGTGCACGCGATCGGCATCGACATCGGCGGGACCAAGATCGCGGGAGCCGTCGTCGACGACCTCGGTGTGATCGTGCGCGAGGATCGGGTGCCCACCGACGCGAGCCGTCCGGAGCAGATCGAGAACGCCGTCGTCGAGATGATCGAGCGGCTCTCCGACGGCCCAGAGGAGATCGCGGGAGCGGGCGTGGCGGCCGCGGGCTTCATCGACGCGGCGCAGTCCACCGTGTACTACGCGCCGAACATCAGCTGGCGGCACGAGCCCTTCCGCGAGAAGCTCGAGAAGCGGATCGACCTCCCGGTCCTCATCGAGAACGACGCGAACGCGGCGGGCTGGGCCGAGTTCCGCTACGGCGCGGGCCGCCTCGTGTCGGACATGGTCATCCTCACCATCGGAACCGGCGTCGGCGGAGCGATCGTCAGCAACGACCGGCTGTTCCGCGGCGGCTTCGGCGCGGGCGCCGAGATCGGCCACATGCGGGTCGTCCCCGGAGGCCTGCCCTGCGGCTGCGGCGCGCACGGCTGCATCGAGCAGTACGGATCGGGACGCGCGCTGCAGCGCATGGCCAACGAGCTCGCCGACGCGGGCGGCATCGGCCAGGGTCTTGCGGATGTCCGCGCCCGGACCGGCGCCCTCACCGGCCACGACATCAGCGCCCTCATCACCGCAGGCGACCCCGGCGCCCTCGCCGCGCTCCGCCAGCTCGGCGACTGGCTGGGCCAGGCCTGCGCGAGCCTCGGCGCCATCCTCGACCCGCAGCTGTTCGTCTTCGGCGGCGGCGTCGCCCAGGCCGGCGAGCTCCTGCTGGAGCCGATCCGCCAGGCATATCTCGAGAACCTCCCGGCGCGCGGGTTCCATCCGGAGCCGGACTTCGTGATCGCCGAGCTGGTGAACGACGCCGGTGTGGTCGGCGCGGCCGACCTCGCGCGGTTGCACGCATCCTCGCTCTGAGCCGACGCGGGGGATAGGCTTCGGTTCGATGTTCTACTGGCTGATGAAGTACGTGGTGGTGGGCCCGCTGCTGCGCGGCATCTTCCGGCCGTGGGTCGTCGGGCTCGAGAACATCCCGGCGGACGGCGCCGTCATCCTGGCGAGCAACCACCTGTCGTTCATCGACTCGATCTTCCTGCCGCTCGAGGTGGACCGGCACGTGTCGTTCCTCGCGAAGAGCGACTACTTCACCCGGCGTGGGATCAAGGGATGGGCGACGAAGGCGTTCATGAACGCCACCGGCCAGCTGCCCATCGACCGCTCCGGCGGCAAGGCCTCCGAGGCGTCGCTGAACACGGGTCTGGCGGTACTGGCGCGCGGCGAGATCCTCGGCATCTACCCGGAGGGCACGCGAAGCCCCGACGGCAAGCTGTACCGGGGCCGGACGGGCGTCGCCCGCATGATCCTCGAGGCCGGCGTCCCGGTCGTCCCGGTGGCGATGGTGGACACGGCCAAGATCATGCCGATCGGCACCCGCCTCCCGAAGATCGGCCGCATCGGCATCATCGTCGGCGAGCCGCTCGACTTCTCCCGGTTCGACGGGATGGAAGGCGACCGTTTCATCCTGCGCTCGGTCACCGACGAGATCATGTACGAGCTGCAGCGCCTCGGTGCGCAGGAGTACGTCGACGTCTACGCCAGCACGGTCAAGGAGAAGCGGGCGACGCTGTCACAGTAGGACGGCCGCCCCGTCATTCGCGATAGGCTCGGATATCCCCTATCCACACCGAGTGAGCGGAAGACCAGTGCTACAGACCACAGAGCCCGTCGTGCGACCAGACGAGTCAGTGATCGAGGGCCTGGACTATTGGCGCACGCTGCCGATCAAGCAGCAGCCGGCGTGGCCGGACCGCGAGGCCGCCGCCGCCGCGTCAGCCGAGATCGCGACGCTCCCGCCGCTGGTGTTCGCCGGCGAGGTGGACCAGCTCCGCACGCGCCTCGCGCGCGCTGCATCCGGTGAGGCGTTCCTCCTGCAGGGCGGCGATTGCGCCGAGACGTTCGCCGGGGCGACCGCCGATCAGATCCGCAACCGCGTCAAGACGGTGCTCCAGATGGCGGTCGTGCTGACCTACGGCGCCTCGGTGCCCGTGATCAAGATGGGCCGCATGGCCGGTCAGTTCGCCAAGCCGCGCTCCAGCGACACCGAGACCCGCAACGGCGTCACCCTGCCCGCGTACCGCGGCGACATCGTCAACGGCTACGACTTCACTCCGGAGTCTCGCCAGGCCGACCCGCGCCGCCTCGTGCAGGGGTACCACACCGCGGCCTCCACGCTGAACCTCATCCGCGCCTTCACCCAGGGTGGCTTCGCCGACCTGCGCCAGGTGCACAGCTGGAACAAGGGCTTCGCCGCGAATCCCGCCAACCAGCGCTACGAGGGCCTGGCCCGCGAGATCGACCGCGCCATCAAGTTCATGGAGGCGGCCGGCGCCGACTTCGACGAGCTGACCCGGGTGGAGTTCTACTCCAGCCACGAGGCGCTGCTCATGGACTACGAGCGTCCGATGACCCGCATCGACTCCCGCACGGGCACGCCGTACAACACGTCGGCGCACTTCGTCTGGATCGGCGAGCGGACGCGCGAGCTTGACGGCGCGCACGTCGACTTCCTGTCCCGCGTGCGCAACCCGATCGGCGTGAAGCTCGGGCCGACCACCTCGCGCGACGACATGCTCCGCCTGATCGACAAGCTGGACCCGGAGCGCGAGCCCGGCCGCCTGACGTTCATCACGCGCATGGGCGCCGGCAAGATCCGGGATGCGCTGCCCCCGCTGCTCGACGCCATCAAGCGCTCCGACGCCAAGCCGCTGTGGGTGACCGACCCGATGCACGGCAACGGCCTGACCACGCCGACCGGCTACAAGACGCGCCGCTTCGACGACATCGTCGACGAGGTGAAGGGCTTCTTCGAGGCGCACCGCGCAGCGGGCACCAACCCGGGCGGCATCCATGTGGAGCTCACCGGCGACGATGTGACCGAGTGCCTGGGCGGCTCCGAGCACATCGACGAGGAGACGCTGGCCACCCGCTACGAGTCCCTGTGCGACCCGCGCCTGAACCACCAGCAGTCGCTCGAACTGGCGTTCCTGGTCGCCGAGGAGCTGTCCCGCGCCTGACCCGCGCAGTGCGCGAAAGGGAGGAGAGGGCGGGCGGCTCGCCGGGCGACGGCGCGAAACG
>JAEWJG010000108.1 GCA_023386675.1 Actinomycetes bacterium | reverse complement strand
GCGGATAGCCGCGGCCGGCGCGTCCGTCGTTCGAGATGTGAGGGTCGCCGTGCATCGTCCGACCGACGCCGTGGCCGCCGAACTGCATGTTGATCGAATAGCCCTCCGCGTGCGCGACCGCGGCGATCGCGGCGGAGATGTCGCCGACCTTCCCGCCCGGCTGCGCCGCCTGGATGCCGGCGGCCAGCGCGCGCCGGGTCGTGTCGATGAGGCGGAGGTCCTCGTCGCGCGGTGTGCCGACGACGAGGCTGACCGCGGAGTCCGCGACCCAGCCGTCGACGGACGCGGCGAAGTCGAGCGTGAGGAGGTCGCCGTCCTGCAGCCGGTAGTCGTGCGGCAGCCCGTGCAGCACCGCGTCGTTGACCGACGTGCAGATCACCTTGCCGAACGGGCTCGCCCCGAACGACGGGTGGTAGTCGATGTAGCACGACTCGGCGGCCCGGCGGCGGATGAGGTCGTGCGCGAGCACATCCAGCTCCAGCAGGTTCACGCCCACTCGGGCGGCGGCCGCGGTCTCGGCGAGCACGTCGGCGACGAAGCGGCCGGCCGGGCGCATCTGCTCGATCTCGGCCGGGGTCCTCAACTCGATCACGCGGTTTCCTCTCTTCCGGTACGGCTCCAGTCTCGCAGGTGCGTACGGCAAACCCGCAGCCGCAGCACAGCGGACCCTCGCTACGCTGGAGGCGTGTTCATCCGCAAGGCCTTCTACTGGTGGCTCTTCCCGTCCGCCGTGGTGCTGCCCGCGTGGCTGCTGATCGGCTGGGCGGCGTTCAGCCAGGGGAGCGGATGGTCGTTCCTCGGGCTGCTGGTGCTCTGCCCCATCCTGTTCATCGCGATGCTCGTCGTGAGCGGCATCGCCATGGCGCGGCGCAGCGTCCGCCAGCGACGCGCGGTGTCGTGGTGGGATGTGCTCGTCTTCGGCCTCTGGCATCTCTCGATCATCGGATTCGGCTTCTTCGTCCCCGTTGCGACCGGGTGGTTCGCGGTGCTCGGCATCCTGCTGTTCATCGCCGCCTTCTGGGTCGTGATGTGGGAGTTGCTGACCGAGACGCGGACGCGGGTGCAGGCGACGTTCGCCGCCTACGAGCGGGCTGCGCGGCCGCAGGTGCCGGCCGAGCCGGCCGTGCCGGTCGACGACGGCGAGTACATCGTGATCGAGGAGCGGCGCGACCCGCGCTGATCTCTTCGCGCCCGCTTTGGCGATTCGGCCGCTCGCATGGCAGAATTGACCCTTGTGCCGCGGCCAGGCTCTGCCACGGGGGAGCCAGCACTTCTCGCGGACACACCACAATCGAACCCAGACGGCCGATCCTCGCTGTGAGGCGGCCCCGGATCCGTTCCCGACCTGTGGCGGGTACAGAGAGCGAACAGCCATGCACATCCTCGACCAGGTGGACGCCGCGTCCCTCAAGCAGGACATCCCCGCGTTCCGCGCCGGCGACACCGTCAAGGTGCACGTGAACATCATCGAGGGCAGCCGCTCTCGTATCCAGGTCTTCCAGGGCGTCGTCATCGGCCGCTCCGGCGAGGGCGTCCGCGAGACCTTCACGGTCCGCAAGGTCTCCTTCCAGGTCGGCGTCGAGCGCACGTTCCCGGTCCACTCGCCGGTCATCGACCACATCGAGGTCGTCACCCGCGGTGACGTCCGCCGCGCGAAGCTGTACTACCTGCGCGAGCTCCGCGGCAAGAAGGCGAAGATCAAGGAGAAGCGCGAGAACTGATCTCGCCCGCTCCTCATCCTGAGCATCCCGAGCCCCCGGTCCTGACATGGACCGGGGGCTCGGTCGTTTATCCTGGGGTGGTGATGACCCCGGTCTCTCCCTCGCTGCGGTTCGAGAAGTCCCTCTACCGCCAGGGCGTCACGTCGATCGTCGCCGTGGACGAGGTCGGTCGCGGGGCTCTCGCCGGGCCGGTCGCGGTCGGGATGGTGGTCATCGACACCGCCGTGAAGCGCATCCCGCCGGGGTTGCGCGACTCGAAGTTGCTGCCGGAGGCGGTGCGCGAGACGCTCGACCCGCTGTGCCGCAGGTGGGCGATGCACCACGCCGTCGGCCTCGCCACGGCGGCCGAAGTCGACGCGCTCGGAATCATGCGCTGCCTGGGTCTCGCCGGCGCCCGCGCGCTCGCCCAGCTCGAGGAGCAGGGGGCGCTCGTACACGAGAGCACGCTCATCCTCGACGGCAACTACGACTACCTCAACCCGGCGCTGATGCGGCCGACGAAGGTCGTCACCCGCATCAAGGCCGACCGGGACTGCGCCTCCGTGGCCGCAGCGTCCGTCATCGCGAAGGTGCACCGCGACCGGATGATGATCGCCCATGACGCGGACTACCCGGGTTACGGCTGGGCGAGCAACAAGGGGTACTCGTCGCCGGAGCACTTCGCCGCGATCGCGGAGCTGGGGCCGAGCGCGCTGCACCGTCTGACCTGGCTGAAGCAGCCCACGCTGCTCGACTTCGCCGAGGAGTCGATTCCACAGGTCTGACGACTCGGAAGCGCCGCACCGCCATCCGGCATAGACTTGACGGACGATGGATGAAGACGAGTTCGACGACTACGACCGCGAGGTCGAGTTGGCTTTGTATCGCGAGTACCGGGACGTCGTCTCGCAGTTCAAGTACGTGATCGAGACGGAGCGCCGCTTCTACCTCGCGAACGAGGTGGAGTTCGTGCGCCGGGACACCGAGCACGACTTCTACTTCGAGCTGACGATGAACGACGTGTGGGTCTGGGACGTCTACCGCGCCGACCGGTTCGTGAAGTCGGTGCGCGTCCTGACGTTCAAGGACGTCAACATCGAGGAGCTGTCCTCGAAGGAGTTCGAGCTGCCCAAGGAGCTCGCGCTCGACGAGTGACCCTCAGCGCTCGTAGGTGCCCGTGAGGCGCCCGCGGGCGAGCACATGGCCGCGCATGGCATCCACCACGGTCGAGGGGCGCAGCGTCGAGTCGCCCGGGATCGGGCGGTCGAGGGCGTAGAGCTGGAAGACGTAGGCGTGCGGGCCGTGTCCGGGGATCGGGCGCGGGCCGTGGTAGCCCTTCCGGCGGAACGCGGCGGTGCCGTCGCCGTGGGAGGCTCCGGCGACGAGGTCGCCTTCGGCGAGCCCGGCGAGATCGGGTTCGAGTCGTGCCACGGCGTGGACGATCGGGCGGGATAGCGGCACGTCCCGGTCTTCGACGATGAGGACGAGCTCGCGGGTCGCTGCGGGGACGCCGGTCCATTCGAGGGCCGGGGAGACGTTGTCGCCGACAGGGCGCCCGGCGGTTCTCTGCGGCATGGATGCGCCGTCGGCGAAATCGGGACTGGTGAGCGTCAGGGTCTCCGGCGCGTCGAGGCCGCCGGCGTGCCAGGTGAGGGAGTCCTCGCCGGCGCGCCGGTTGCGGAGCAGGTGACCGAGCCGGGCCATGGGCGTCCTTTCGTCGGGGCGCGTCCACGTTAGCCGGTGGCGCGGCCGTTTGCGTTCACAGGTCGCCTCACCGACGGCTTCTCCACAGATTTGCTGCCTTCGGCTCGCCCGCGGGCCCCGTTCGCGAGGCTGGATGCGGAGGTTCTCATGGCACAGAAAGACGAATTGGGTCGCCGCGGCGAGCAGGTCGCGGCCGATTGGCTGCAGGAGCGCGGGTACCGGCTCCTCGACCGCAACTGGCGCTGCCCCTCGGGGGAGCTCGACCTGATCCTGCGCGACGGCGCGACCCTGGTGTTCGCCGAGGTGAAGACGCGGTCGTCCCTGGAGTTCGGGCATCCGTTCGAGGCGATCACATCCCGCAAGGCGGCACGGCTGCGGCGCTTGGCGGCGGCGTGGTGCCGCGAACGGGGTCCTGGTTCGGCGGAGGTGCGCATCGACGCCGTCGCCGTGACGGACGCCTGGACAGAGCGCCCGCTCGTCGAGCACCTCACCGGGATCGCCTGATGACGCTCGCACGCACCTTCGCCATCGCGCTCGACGGACTGCGCGGTCACGTCGTGGAGGTCGAAGCCGACATCTCGGCCGGACTCCCGGCGTTCGTCCTGATCGGGTTGCCGGATACGGCCCTCGGCGAGTCGCGCAAACGCGTCGGAGCGGCCGCCGTCAACGCAGGTTGCCCGCTCACGCAGAAGAAGCTGACGGTCAATCTCTCGCCCGCGGCGCTCCCCAAGCAGGGTTCCGGCTTCGATCTGGCCATCGCCATCGCAGCTCTCTCGGCGGCCGGAACCGTGCCCGCGGCCTCCGCGGCGCGCGCCGTGCACCTCGGCGAGCTAGGGCTGGATGGCCGGTTGCGCCCGGTGCCGGGCGTGCTACCCGCCGTGCTCGCCGCCCGGGATGCCGGCTTCGAGCGTGTGCTCGTCCCGGCGGCGTGTTCGGAGGAAGCGGGCCTGGTGGACGGCATCGACGTCGTCGGTGTCAGCGGCCTGCGGGCCGCGGCGATCGCTCACGGTGCAGATCTCGATCCGATCGAGGAGGATCCCGTCTCGGCCGTCGGACGCGAGCACGAGGCCGCCCCGGAGCCCGACCTCGCCGATATGGCGGGCAATGACGAAGCCGTGGAGGCCTTGGTCGCGGCGGCCGCGGGAGGCCACCACATCTCGATGGTGGGTCCGCCGGGCGCGGGCAAGACCATGCTCGCGAAGCGCCTGCCGTCGCTCCTGCCGGACCTGTCCGACGACGCAGCACTCGAAGCCACCTGCATCCGGTCGCTGACCGGCCTGCGCGTGGGCTCCGACCTGGTCAGGCGACCGCCGTTCGAGGCGCCCCACCACACCGCGTCTGCGGCGGCGCTCGTCGGCGGCGGGAGCGGGCGCATCACGCCAGGAGCCATCGTCCGCGCGACGAACGGCGTCCTGTTCCTCGACGAGGCGGCCGAATTCCCGCCCTCCGTGCTGGACGCCCTCCGGCAGCCGCTCGAGAACGGGACCATCACCATCCACCGCGCGAGGGGCGCGGCGACGTTCCCAGCACGCTTTCAGCTCGTCCTGGCCTCCAACCCGTGTCCCTGCGGTCAGTGGGGCTCCCCGGACGCGGAATGCACGTGCACGCCGATCGCACGCCGCCGCTACCAGGCGCGCATGTCCGGCCCGCTGATCGACCGCGTCGACATCCGTCTCTCCGTTCGCCGGCTCGGCCTGGCGGCCGTGCGCGGGGCGCTCGCCCGCGGCGAGGGCCGGACGAGCAGCGACCTCCGCGAGCGGGTGACCGCGGCCCGGGCACGGGCCGCCGAACGGCTGAGCGGCACGGAGTGGACGCGGAGCGCCGAGGTCGCCGGAAGCTGGCTCCGCGCACCGGAACGCCGCCTGCGTCCGGTCGTCACGGCGCCGATCGACCGGGCGCTGGAACGCGGCATGATCACGATGCGCGGCTACGACCGCGCCCTGCGCCTCGCCTGGACCCTCGCCGACCTCGACGACGCCTCCGCGCCCGACGTCGACCATGTCGGCCGCGCGCTGTTCCTCCGCCGCGGGATCCCCGCATGAACGCCGCGTGCGACCGTTGCACGGTGGCGCGGGCGGTCACCGGAGGCAGGACATCCGACCGCACGGCCATTCCCGGCCTCGCGCGGCGCGAACTCGAGAGGGTGCTGGCAGGCGTCACCCCGGGCGCTGATGAGCCGGCCGACTCTGTAGCTGTGTCGGAGGAGCGCTTCGCGCGGGTGGCTCTGAGCACGGCGATCGAGCCGGGCGACCTCGAGGCCGGGCGGCTCGTCGAAGCGCTCGGGCCGGTAGGGCTGCTCCGGGCGATCGTGGGCGGCCCGGGCGGGTCGGACGGCCTCCGTCGGGATGGTCGCGATCCCTGCGGCCCCGGTTCGTGCCGCCCGGGAGACGCCGGCGAGAGCGCCGTCGGAAACGCGGCCGAGGACGATCCCCGATCAGCGTCGGAACTCCCGCCGACCCTGCGCGGTGAGAAGCGGGTGAGCGAAGCGCTCGCCCGATGGCGTCCGCGCCTGTCTCTCTCGGAGTCCGTCAAAGCGCTGGAACGGGCGGCTCGGATCGGAGCTCGTCTCCTGACACCGGACTCGCCCCGATGGCCGGAGGGCTTCGCGTCTCTCGACGAGGGTCCGCCCCTGTCCTTGTGGGTTCGCGGCGACGTCGCGCGGCTGCAGCACCTCGGCCGATCCATCGCTCTCGTCGGAGCGCGGGCATCGACCGACTACGGCGAGCACGTCGCGATGGAGGGTGCCGCGGGGCTCGCCGACCGCGGCTTCGCCATCGTCTCCGGTGGCGCCTTCGGCATCGACGCGGCCGCGCATCGCGCGACACTGGTGAGTGCAGGCCTGACCGTCGCCTTCCTAGCCGGAGGACCGGACCGTCTCTATCCGACCGGGAACAGCGACCTTCTCAAACGCATCGCCGCCGACGGCGTCATCGCCGCCGAACTCCCTCCTGGCTCCGCCCCCACACGGTGGCGCTTCCTGATGCGCAACCGGCTGATCGCGGCCGCCGCCACCGCCACCGTGGTGGTTGAAGCGGGGCATCGGTCCGGTTCCCTGAACACCGCGGGCCACGCTGCGCAGATGGGCCGGCCGCTGGGCGCCGTTCCGGGCAGCGTCCTCTCGCCGGCGTCGGCGGGCTGCCACCGCCTGATCCGCGAGTACGCCGCCAGCTGTGTGACGAACGCCGACGAGATGGCGGAGCTCGCGGAACCCTTCATCACCGCACCACCACCCGACGCGACGACGACCGAGCCGACAGCGGTGACAACCACGGTCCCGCCACCGGACGGTGACGAGCGCGCCGTCCTCAGTGCGCTGCGCCGTCAGAGCTCTGCCAGTGCCGATGAGATCGCCGCCCGATCAGCATTGCCCTTCACGACCGTCGCAGCCGTCCTCGGACGGCTCGACCTCGCGGGCCGGGCACGCGAGAGCGCCGGTGGCTGGACCCTCATCGACGGGAGGCGCGTCTGACGCGCGCGCACCGGTGGTCGGGCCCGGGGGACCCCCGGCACGCGAGAGCGCCGGCGGCCGGACCCTCATCGGCGGGAGGCGCGTCTGATGCGCGCGCAGCGTTGGTCGGGCCCTAATGACCCCGGCACGCGAGAGCGCGGGCGGCTGGACCCTCATCGACGGGAGGCGCGTCTGATGCGCGCGCAGCGTTGGTCGGGGCCCTATAGACCCCGGCACGCGAGAGCGCGGGCGGATGGACTCTCGTCGACGGAAAGCGTGTCCAACGGGCGCAGCGGTCGGGGGCGTCCTCGGCTCCGAAACCGCCACGTCGATCACCGGCGGCTGGACCCGCAGGCGGAGGGTGCTTGCCGGCGGCGATCCGGCCTGCAAGCGACGTGCGTTCGCCTCCGAGTGCCGGCCGATGCGCGGGCCCTCGCGCGTCGCTGCCTCCGGGTGGGTGACAGGGGAGCGAAGCTGGTCCCGTGAAGCTGGGTCCCGCGATCGACGACTACGAGCGCCACCTCCGGGTGGAGCGCGGGTATTCGCCGCAGACGGTGCGGGCGTACCGGGCCGATCTCACGGCGCTCGCCGCCTTCGCCGCCGGGCGCGGAGTCGACGCGCCGTCGGGTCTCACGCTGGACCTCTACCGCGACTGGCTCTGGGAGGGGTCCCAGCGGGGACTCGCGAAGTCGACGCTCGCCCGCCGGTCCGCTTCGGCCCGCGGTTTCAGCGCGTGGCTCGCGCGTACGGCTGATTCCGCTGGGACGGCGGGCGCTGGGACAGCTCGGCGCGAGCCTAAGCGTTCCGACGGGTCCGCAGAGAGCGGCGTGGTGGACGCGGCGGCGCGGCTTCGGGCGCCCAAGGCCGACAAGACGTTGCCGCGGGTGATCACCCGCGAGCAGATGGACGGAATCCTGGCGAGCCTGGCGGCTCGGGCGGAGGAGGGCGATCCGGGAGCGGTCCGGGATGTGGCGGTGGTCGAACTGCTGTACGCGGCCGGCATCCGGGTGTCCGAGCTGACCGGGCTGGACGTGGACGACGTCGATCTCGACCGGCTGACCGTCCGGGTGGTCGGCAAGGGGGACAGGGAGCGGGTCGTCCCGTTCGGCGTGCCTGCGCTGCGAGCTGTGCGGAGGTGGGTGCAGGACGGACGTCCGCGGTTCGCGGTGTCGCGCTCCGGACCGGCGCTCTTTCTCGGGTCGCGGGGCGGCCGGATGGGCAGTCGCGCCGTGTATGAGCTGGTGGCGCGGCTGCTGGCGGACGTCCCGGGCGGTGGGCCTTCGGGACCGCACGCACTTCGGCACACCGCAGCGACGCATCTGCTCGACGGCGGGGCCGACCTGCGCGCGGTCCAGGAACTGCTCGGCCACGCCAGCCT
>JAEWJG010000394.1 GCA_023386675.1 Actinomycetes bacterium | reverse complement strand
GGCGATGCGTGTCGAGGTCGATGAGCGCCAGCGCGATGGTGATGGCCATCAGATAGAGGAACGCCACGACGGTCAGGACGCGCGCTGTGAGCGCCGCCCCATCCATCGCCGGCGCTGCCTGGGGGCCGGCCCAGAACCACCAGGCGACGAACGCGAACGCGCCGGCTGTCGCGGCCTCGACCAATGGATAGCGGGCGGAGATGGCGCTGCGACAGGTGCGGCAGCGGCCCCGCAGTGCGAGCCAGGAGACGACCGGGATGTTGTCGTACGGCTTGATCTCGGTGCCGCAGCTTCCGCACGCGCTCGGCGGCGACACGATCGAGCGTCCGGCCGGAACGCGGTAGACGACGACGTTGAGGAACGAACCGATCAACGCGCCGAAGATGCCGGCGCAGACCAGGCCGAAGACGAAGAAGGCAGGGGTCATGACAGCGGCGCTCCCGTCGAGTCGAAGGCGGTCTTGACCTCGATCTCGGTGTTGACGTCGTAGGAGGTCGTCCGCGGAGTCGGGAACTTCGGCGGAGGCGAGTTCAGCAGACGGGTGTCGTAGCTGTACCGCTTGAGGAAGCCGCTGCTCCCGGATCCCTGGCCGACCGGTCCACGGAACTCCTGGGCGAGCGACCCGGTCACGCAGAGGTAGCCGAGGAAGATCCCTGAGTCGTAGTTGTGAACCTCGAAGCTGTGATTGTTCGACAGGATGGCCGCGTTGATCGTGCGCGCGCAGTTCGAGCTGCCGGAGGTCGCCTCGAACGTCAGGTAGGCCTTCGTGCTGCTGCAGCTGGCGCCGTTGCTGGCCGGGTAGGTACTGGGGTTCGTGCAGACCACCGGGTTCCACACCCAGACAGCGCCGGCGCCCACCAGACCCAAGATGTCGTTGGCCGCATCCTGGTACACGAGCTTGTTCGTGATCCAGGCGAAGTGTTCGGCGTTGACGGTCATCGCGCTGTGCATGGTGCCTTCGACGAAGACGTCGCCCGCGCGGCAGTCGTACTTGGCGATCGAGGGCACCACCTCGTTGGCGACGGGGTAGCCGAGGCCGTTGCCTGTCGCCGTGTTGTCCGCACCGACGCACTTGAACGAGTTCAGGTTGGGCGACGCGGTCGACGACCAGTAGTTGGCGTTCGTGGAGTCGCTCGGCACTCCCTGGACGTAAGCGAGGTTGTTGTACAGCTGCGACGCCGGGCCGATCGCGATCGTCTGGCCGCCGTTCGTGACGTCCGACAGCGTTCCCGCGTTCGCGGCAAGCGACTTGGTCGGGTCTCCGGGGGTCCCGCAGAACGCCGGTGCCGTTCCGGCGGTCGCCGCGCCGTTCGACAGCTCCGTCTTCAGGGTCCAGGGCGAGAGCACCTTCATATACGCGGTGCCACCCGAGACGGAGAACGTGATCTTCGTCGGGCCGGTGTAGAGGCAGCCGGGGCTCGGAACCTTGACCGGGATGTCGGTGCGCACCTGATCGAGCTGGGCCTGCGGCGGCGGCATCGTGATCTGCGCTGCGTTGACCGGCGCACCCGACGAGAACGTCGGCGTGCCGGCGCCTCCCGAGCAGTTGTTCTGCGAATACAGCTTGCCGTTGACCGCGTTCGGGTTCGCGGTGGTCACCTTCTGCTTGAACGTGCCGCCGCAGATGTTGAGCGTGTCGTTGGAGTGCACCTGGCCGTCGAACGTGTCCCCCGTGATGAAGTTGATCAGGCAGGTCGCCGAGCGGGCCTGCGCCCAGGCGTACGCGACAGGGCAGCTGACGTTGTTCAGTGTCGGGTCGAGCTCTTCGTAGTCGGTGAAGTAGACGTAGTTCGTGAAGCCGGTCTGCTTGATGTTCGCGACGACGCTCCGGGTGACCGTGTCGACCTTGCCGGTGGCACGGAGGTGCAGGATGCCGTTGCTCGCGTACTTGGAGTTGTCGACCTCGTATCGGAAGGAGGCGTTCGGCGGCAGGCCGTCGGTCAGCGGCACAGGGGCCCAGCGGCCTCCGGCGGCCGCGTCGAATGCAGGGTTGTCCCGGCTGCTGGGTGGGAGCGCGACAGAGCTCGCAGAGCCGTTCGCGATCGAGAAGAGCGAGGCCGGGTTGCCGTACTGCTGGTAGCTCGGGTCGTTGGTCAGGCGCCCCTGGTAGTCGGCGACACCGGCAAACGCGGCCGACATCGCCGCATCCCAGTCGGCGTCGTGATTGGAGCGGATGAGTCCGGACACCGAGAAGGTCATGGTGAGCGAGATGAGCAGCAACAGCACGCTGGCGATCCCTACGACCATCGCCAGGGCGACGCCGCGGTCGCCCGATGCTCGGACCAGCGCGAGTCGTCTGCGGAGAAGAGTGAGCATCCTGGTCCCCTAGCCGACGTTCGCCATGCCGATGGTGTTGGTGATCGTCACCGCGTTCGCCGCACCGGTCGGCTGAATGGTGATGGTCACCTGGATGGATGCGATCGCCGCCCGCTGAGTGTCGGCCGTCAGATTCGCGGGCAGCAGCGCGGCACCGGTCTTGTCGAAGTACTGGAACACGATCGTGCTCGCCGGGATCGAGTTGCACAGGTTGCGGGTGGGGCGGGCTGCACCGAAATCCCAGTGACCGTTCGCCCCGGCGATGTTCGACGTGGCGGGGTACTGGGTCTCCTGCAGGATGCCGTTGTTCAGGCCGTAGGCGACCATGACGGGGCTCTCCGCTCCGCTCAGGTTCACGTAGGCGTAGAACTGCAGGCTGGTGGCCGTGGCGGAGATGATCGCCGGTGCGTTGAGCGGGTTGCCGGGGGTGGGGCTGGCCAGCGGATTGGGCGTCGCTGCCCGGATCATGCGTGCGACCTGGTTCATCCCGTTGGAGGCCTGCCGCGTGCCGCCGTCGATGGACTGCGCGAGGCTCACGCTATGCGTGCCGGCGACGAACATCCACACGCCGAGGGTCATGATGAGCCCGGTCAGCATGATGGCGATGAGCAGCTCGATCAGCGAGAGGCCGGCATCGAGCGATCGGCGGCGCCGGAGCGCCTGCAGTGTGCGCATCACGGCTGCCTCGGATCGATGGTGAAGGTGTTCGCGTCCGTGAAGGCGGGGCTGCCGGCCGGCAGGGTGATCTTCGACTGATTCACCAGGGCGGAGCTCTGGAGGGCGTCGTTCTGGTTGCTGAGCGCGTAGATCCTCCACGTGCCGTACGGCAGCGCGACGTTCGCGACGCCGCCGACGATCGGCGACTGGCCGTAGCGCAGCGTCATGCCGGTGGCGCATCCGGGGTCGCCGATAGCGGTCGCGGCGGTCGCGCTGACGGCGACGATCCACTTGCTCGAGGTCGAGATACGGACCACGGGCATGGCGACGGTCGAGATACCCGCCCCCGGTCGCCCGCCGACGTGGCCCGAAGCATTGGGGTAGATCCACTGTCCGGGATCCACCGAGAGGCACTGGGGAAGGCCGCCGCCGGCCGGGACGTATTGGCCGGCGAAGACCGAGTATCCGGAGGTCCACGGGAAGAGCGGTGTCGTCGCCGTGGTCAGTGCGGCGACGGTGACGGGCGTCACGTTCGTGGAGTACGCGTCGCCCTGCGGCGCGTACGTCATCGGAAGCGACGGCGGGAACATCGTCCCGAGCGGCGCACCCGGCGAGAGGGTCATGATCGGCGTGATGGCGGTGTCGTACTGGACGTCGAGCACCGAGGACTGACCGGCGGTGACGGTGGTCTGCGCGGACGGGACCTGCACCTGCTTGCTGCTGATGCGTCCGTCGCCACTCTTGCCCACCGTGATGACGTAGGTGCCGGGCATGACCTTCAGCACATAGCTGCAGCCGTCGGCATCCGTCGGGGCCGGTGCGGTCGAGACGGCCGTCGCCGTGTTGGGTGAGACGGTCGTGTCCACGTTCACGGCGACCGGGACGCCTGAGAACGATTGGCCGGCGGCGTTCGTCACGTGGACGATGATCGTGCCGGTCGTCGGGTCGTTGATGGGTCCGGCAGGCGCGAGCAGCGTGCTCGCCTGGACCGGGGTCGTCGAGGGGTTCTTGCCGTCCCAGGTCACGGAGACGTTGAGCGTCTTGTTCTGCAGGATGCTCGTGCCGCTGCCGCAGTCGGACGCGTTGCCTGCGCTGTTCACCCAGCCGACCGATTTCGTGATCGTGTAGGTGGTGCCATCCAGCGTCTGGGTCAGCACGCCGCTGGTGACGGCGAAGATGTTCGGCGTCGCCCGGGCGACGTCGACCTGCTGCGCGGCGAGATTCGCTGCGACCTCACTGGACCGGCTGCTGCGGGTGAGCGTCATCGAGAGCGTGAGCGAGTAGGCGACGACGACGGAGATGATGGCGAAGACCATCATCGCGATCAGGACCTCGATGAGGGTGAACCCGCTGTCGCGGGTCTCGTCCTGGTGGAGAAGGGTGTTGATGCGGTTCACGGTGTTCACCTCCCTTGGTCGGGTCCGGGAGTGGAGGGTGGATCGGGGGTCCGCTGGAGAGCGGAAGCGGGGCGCCGCCGGGTGGCGACGCCCCGCTGTCAGCAGTGACTCAGAGTCAGCAGGCTCCGGA
>JAEWJG010000390.1 GCA_023386675.1 Actinomycetes bacterium | reverse complement strand
ACCTCCACGTCGATCGACGTCAGCTGCGCCTGGGTGCCGCCGGTCAGCAGCCAGAGGCCCGAGACGCCGACGCCGGTGCCGATCTCGACGACGTTCTCAGCATGGGTCGCCGCGACGACCACGGCCGCCTGGGCGCCGGTCGCGGGGGAGATCGGCTCGATCCCCAGCTCCAGCGACTGCTGCCGGGCGCGGACGATGACCTCGCTCTCGACGACGACGTCGTCGGCGAACCTCCAGTTCGAGTCCTTCTCTGACACAGTGCTCCCGTCCATCAGCTGCTTCTCGCGGCTTCTTCCGAGGATACGGTCGGCTGGCACGGCATCCGTGGAGGCACCGCCGCGATACCCTGGAATGGTGTTCGGGCTGACCTTCGACAAGCTGCTGATCGTGGCGGTGATCGCGGCGTTCGTCATCGGCCCCGAGCGGCTCCCGACCTACGCGGCCAAGCTCGGCCAGCTGGTGCGCTCGCTCCGCAACTTCGCCAACGGCGCGAAGGACCGCATGCGCGACGAGATGGGCCCCGAGTTCGACGAGGTCGACTGGAAGAAGCTCGACCCGCGCCAGTACGACCCGCGCCGCATCATCCGCGAGGCGCTGCTGGAGGACCCGGCCGATGGGGCGGCCGCTGCGGCCGGCGGCGCCATCAAGCCGGTGACGCAGTCGGCGTACGCGCAGCGCAAGCTGCCGCTGACCGCGGGCGCCGTGCCGCCGTACGACACCGAGTCCACCTGAGCCGGTGCGCGGCGCCGGGTCGCGCATCCACTACGCTGCGGACATGATCGCAACGGAGCAGTCGCTGACCCGGGCGACCGTCGCGCGGTACGCCGTCGGATCGCTGGGGACCGGGGGCTTCGCCACGCTGCCCGGGCTCGTCCTCGTCTACTACCTCACGGACTCGCTCGGGGTCGCCGCGATCGTCGCGGGCGTCGTCGTCACGGTCGCCAAGGTGTGGGATGTGATCATCGACCCGGTCATCGGCGCGCGCAGCGACCGGATGCTCGGGGTGCGCGGATCCCGCCGGCCGATGATGCTGCTCGGCGCGATCGCCCTGCCGGTGTTCTTCCTGCTGACCTTCGCGGTGCCGCCCGGCACCCCGGCCGGACTCGCGGCGGTCTGGGTGCTGATCGCGTTCGTGCTGACGGCGACGGCGTTCAGCCTGTTCCAAGTGCCGTACATCGCGCTGCCGGCCGAGCTCGCGTCCGGGTACGACCAGCGGACGCGGCTGCTCACCTGGCGCGTGGTCGTGCTGACGTTCGCGATCCTCCTGTTCGGGGCCGGCGGACCGGCGCTGCGGTCGCTCGGCGGCGGCAACGCCTTCAGCGGCTACCTGCTCATGGCGCTCGTCGCCGGAGTGGTGATCGGCGCCGGGATGCTCGTCTCGGCCTTCGTCGCGCCGCGCGGGCTTCCCGCAGCCGACGTGCCGCCGCCGTCGAGCGTGCTGGCGACGCTCCGCGCGAACTACGCCGCCGGAGTGCGGGTGCTGCGGGACAGCCAGTCGTTCCGCGCCCTGCTGCTCACCTTCCTGCTGCAGGGTCTGGCGACCGGGCTGATGCTTGCGGGCGCGAACTACGTCGCGACGTGGGTGCTCCACTCGGAGGATGCCGTCACTTTCCTGTTCATCGCGCTGATCGGCCCTGCGCTGATCGTCACGCCGGTCTGGGGCGTGGTGGCGCGGCGCATCGGCAAGGAGCGCGGGTACGCCATCGCGAGCATCCTGTTCGGGGTCGCCGCGCTGTCGATGGTGGCGCTGCTGTGGGCGCCAGGAGCGTGGGTGTACGCGCCGGTCGCGCTGGCCGGCGCGGCGTACGCGGGGATGCAGTCCCTCCCGATGGCGATGCTGCCCGACGTGATCTCGCACGACGCCCGCCGCAACGGCGAGGGCCGCGCCGGGACGTTCGGCGGGATGTGGACGGCCGGCGAGACGACCGGCATGGCGCTCGGCGCGACCGTGCTCAGCATCGTGCTCGCCGTCAGCGGCTACGTCTCACGCAGCGCCGCCGCGGCGGACGCGGTGCAGCCGGGCAGCGCGGTCGCGGGGATCGCGCTCAGCTTCAGCCTCATCCCGGCGCTGATCATCGCGGTCAGCCTGGTGCCGCTCGCGCGGTACCGGCTGCGGAAGGGGGACATCGATGGCGTCGTTTGACCAGGCCGCGATCCTGGGGCGGCTCTCCGCGCTGCGGGCGGCCGATGCGCCGACGCACGGCGGACGCGTGCTCAGCTACGTGTACGACTCCGGGATGCCCGAGCTGGACGAGCTGGCGGCCGAGGCGATGCGCCTGGTGCAGCCGGTCAACGGGCTCGACCCGACTGCGTTCACCTCGGTCGCGGTGATGGAGCGCGAGGTCGTCGGCTTCGCCCGCGAACTGCTGCACGGCGACGGCGACGTGGTCGGGTCCGTCACCTCCGGCGGGACGGAGTCGTGCCTGCTCGCGGTGAAGACGGCCCGAGATACGTGGCGCGCGGCCGGCGGGACGGGCACCCCGCGCCTGGTCGCGCCGGTCACCGTGCATGCGGCGTTCCGGAAGGCCGCCGCGTTGTTCGACCTGTCGCTCGACCTGGCGCCGGTGGATGCGGTCTCCGGCCGTGTCGGGGCGGCGGCGCTGATCGAACGGATCGGTCCGGACGTCGCGCTGGTGGTCGTGTCGGCCCCGTCGTATCCGTACGCGACCCTCGACCCGGTCGAGGAGGTGGCCGCGGCGTGCTCCGCGGCCGGCGTGGCGTGCCACGTCGACGCGTGCATCGGCGGCTGGGTGCTGCCGTTCTGGCGGGCCGCAGACGGCGCGGCGCTGCCCGCGTGGGACTTCCGTGTCCCGGGCGTCACCAGCGTCTCCGCCGACCTGCACAAGTACGGGTACGCGCCGAAGGGCGCGAGCGTTCTGCTGCAGCGCGACAGGGACCGGCAGCGCCGCCAGTACTTCGCCACGACCGGATGGCCGGGCTACCCGGTCGTGAACGCCACGCTGCTCGGGTCGAAGTCGGCGGCCGCGCTCGCCGCATCCTGGGCCATCGTTCAGGCGCTCGGCGCGCGCGGGTTCGCCCGCCTGGCGGAGTCGTGCGGCCGGGCGACGCGAGCGCTCGAGGACGTGATCGGCGACATCGAGGGCCTGCGCGTGGTGGGCACGCCGATTGGACCGCTGCTCGCGGTGGCGACCGACGACTCGGTGGACCCGTCCCGCCGCGTCGACCCGCACCACTGGGCCGACCGCGTCCGGCGCAGGGGGTGGATCCTGCAGCTGCAGCCCGGTCTCGGTCAGCCCGACGGGACGCGGCTGCCGCACACCACGCACCTCACGATCACGCCGGTCACCGAGGGACGGCTCGACGAGCTGGAGGCGGCGCTGCGCGGCGCGGCCGACGAGGCTCGCGGCGTCCCGCCGGTCGACCGCACGGCGGTGCTGGGGTCGCTGCCGCCCGGGCTCGCGGACGCGGGTGTGCCC
>JAEWJG010000330.1 GCA_023386675.1 Actinomycetes bacterium | reverse complement strand
AACCCGCCCCGTCCCCCGCCCCGGCCGGGCCGCGAGCGCGGCACGGCCGGTCCGTCGTTCGGGGTCAACCCTGCAGGAACCCCGCCAGCGCCTCCGTCAGCTGCTCTCGCGCGGTCCGGTCGTCGATGGTGGCGACCCCGTCGCCGGACTGCGGGCCGTAGTCGCCGAACTGGCCGTGGTTCATCCCCTCGATCTCGACCAGCTGCGCGTCCGCCGGCAGCAGGTGGCGCGCGCCGGCGATCTTCGCCGGGGTGCTCAGACCGTCGCGGCCGCCGCCGATCGACAGCACCCGCATGTCCGTTCCCGAGACGTCGTTCGCGCAGTAGGAGCCGAACAGGATGAGTCCCTTCACCTGGGGGTCGTCCGCCAGCTGGCAGGCGCGCACCCCGCCGAGGGAGTGGCCGCCGACGTACCACTCGTCCACATCGGGAGCGTGGGCCGTGAACGTGCTCAGCGACAGCTGGTCGAAGAGGGCCAGGTTGAGGGCGGGTTTGGTGATGACGACGGTCAGCCCCGTCTCTTCGACGGCGCCCGAGAGCTTGTAGAGGTAGGCATACGGGTCGACGAGCGCGCCCGGGATGAACACGAGTCCCGTGCCGGACGCCGTTCCGGTCGGCTCCATCACGACCGCGTCGCCGGCGTCGTGGATGCTCACCGCGGGATTGCGCCACGCTTCGAGCGCCGCGGTGCGATCGCCCATCATCGGGGTCGACGCCCAGGCGAGGAAGCCCACGACGACCAGGGCGAGGACGCCCAGTACGGCGATGACGGTGTTCCGGACGCGGTGACGAGGGCGGCTCACGGCCTCATCCTACCGAGAAAGTAAGCTGGCTGACTAACTCGGGGTCCACTGTTCGCCCGGGCGGTACGAGCCGAAGCTCCACTCGCGTCCGCCCGGGTCCAGCACCCGCGCCCGGCGGCTGCCCCACTCCGTGTCCTCCGGTGGGTAGACGACCGTCGCGCCGGCTGCGACGGCGCGCGCGAACATGCCGTCGACGTCCGGGGTCACGAGATACGTGCCGACGCCGGTGGACGCGCCCGTCAGCGGCGGCTCGACCGCGACGGGATCGGTGGCCAGCATCACGACGGTGTCCGCGAGCCGCAGCTCGCTGTGTCCGACCGAGCCGTCGGGTTCGTCCCGCCGCTGGATGACGTCGAAGCCGAGCGCCTCGAGCCAGGCGATCGCCGCCGGGGCGTCCCGGTAGCTCAAGTAGACCGCGGAGGAGATCATGACGGGTCCTCGGCAGGGGGAGGGTCACCGGGGCGCGCCTGAAGGTCGTGACGGATGCCGTCGAGCACGGCGCGGACGGAGACGCGCTTCGCTTCCGTGTCCACGAGGTTCGACGGCACGGTCACGCTGAGCCCCGACTGGTAGAAGGCGCGGATCCTGAAGCCTCCGGCCCACGACGACTCCTCGGCGTTGTCCGCCTCCGAGCCGCCGGAGAGCTCGAAGCGCAGCAGGCCCGCGCGACTCTCGACGCGCGTGACGACCTGGGCGCCCGGCGTCCCGTCGTCGATGACCTCGGCGGCGACCACGATGCGGTCGGTGAAGACCCCGACGCGCAGCGTGACGGTCGAGAGACCGGATGCTGCGGCGGCGCCGAGGTAGATGATCGGCTGGTCGCCGATGGCGAGCTCGAGCTGGCGGAGGAGGACGGGATACCAGGAGGGCTGCGGGTCGAGGAGCCGCTCGAGGCCGCGCTCGGCCGCCAGCAGGTCCTGCAGTCGATCCTGGATCGTGGACAGCTGCGCCATCGTGACGGTCTCCCTCTCCTCAGCTGTGCACAGCCTATCGCTAGCTTGGCTAGTGATGGGTGCGGCCCTTCACCGCGAGAGAACCCACTCATCCCCAGTCGTGACCGTCGCCTGCCGGGGGAACACCTTCTCGGTGAGCACCCGGTGCACCTCCGGGTCGGCGTCGGCGCACGCGTCCGCCAGTACGGTGAGCCGGAAGTCGAGGTCGGCGGCCTGGCGCACGGTCGAGAGCACCACGCCGCTCGTCGCGATCCCGCCGATCACCAGCTCGTCGGCGGCGAGGCCGCGGAGGAGCACCTCGAGGTCGCTGCCGGCGAAGGCCGAGATGCGCTTCTTCACCACGACCGGCTCGCCGGGTCGCGGCGCGAGGGCGTCGACGATCTGCGTGTAGGGGCTGTCCGCCAGCATCTGGTCGCCCGCGGTCGCCTTGCGGGCGGCGAACGACAGGTTGGAGTCGGCCACCTCCGGGTAGCCGGGGCGGAACGCCACCCGGACGAAGATCACCGGGATGCCGCGGCTGCGCGCTGTGTCGAGGGCGCGGGCTGCGGAGTCGACGGCTCGCTCCATCCCGGGCCGGCCGGCGATGCCGTTCTGGAAGTCGCAGAGGAGTAGGGCGGAGGTCATGGGGAATCCCTTCGGAATCTCGACAGGTACAACTGTGCAGTCTAGACTGTCCATATGACCACCGAGCACACGAACGTCAGCCCGCGGCAGACCGCCGTCGACCTCCGCGCGATGCTCGCCCGGCTGCTCCGCAAACTCCGCGAGACCACGAACGACGACATCACCCCGTCCCAGGCGTCGGCGCTCTCGCGGCTCGGCAAAGGCGGCGTCTCGACCGTGAGCGCCCTCGCGCTCGCCGAGCGGGTCCGCCCGCAGTCGATGGCCGCGATCGTGGAGGCGCTCGAGGGCCTCGGCTTCGTCGCCCGCAGTCAGGACCCGAACGACGGCCGCCGCCAGATCGTCGACCTGACCGAGGCGGGATGGGCGCAGATCGCCGGCCAGAGGGAAGCAGGTGTCGCGTGGCTGGAGCAGGCGCTCGCCGAGCAGGTCTCCCAGGCCGAGCTCATGACGCTCGCCGCGGCCACGGCCATCCTGGAACGGGTCCTGGACTGATGGCCCTGAAGCCCGCGCCCGCCGGCCGCTTCGACCGCCGGCTGCTCGCGCCCATGATGGTGGGCGCGATCCTGAACCCGATCAATACCGCGATCATCGCGGTGGCGCTGGCGCCGATCGGCATCGCGCTCGGGGCCCCGGCGTCCGAGACCGTCTGGCTGGTCTCCGCGCTGTACCTCGCGACCGCGATCGGGCAGCCGCTGGTCGGGCGGCTCGTCGACATCTTCGGGGTCAAGCGGCTGTACCTCGCGGGCGGTGCCCTGGTGGCGGTCGCGGGAGCGATCGGGCTGCTCATCCCGGTGTCGCACGACAGCGTCTGGTGGCTGGTCGCCGCCCGCGTAGTCCTCGGCCTCGGCACGTGCGCCGGCTACCCGGCGGCGATGCACCTCATCCGCGCGGAGGGGCAGCGCACAGGTGTGGCCTCCCCGGCGGTCATCCTCACCATCCTGTCGGTGACGACCCAGACCGTCGCGGTCATCGGACCGACGCTCGGTGGCCTGCTGATCGGGGCGTGGGGATGGCGCGCCACCTTCGCGGTGAACCTGCCGCTCGGCGTCGCGAGCGTCCTCCTCGGCGCGATCCTGCTGCCGCGGAGGACCGGGCTGGAGCCGCCGCGCGATGAGCGTCCGCGGATCGACGGGCTCGGCATCCTCTTCTTCGCGGTCGCCATGCTGGCGCTGCTGATCTTCCTGCAGAACCCCTCGCTCGGGACGCTGTGGCTGGTCGCGGTCGCGCTGGTCGCGGGCGCCGCTCTGGTGTGGTGGGAGC
>JAEWJG010000236.1 GCA_023386675.1 Actinomycetes bacterium | reverse complement strand
GTCGGGGAGGTGTCCGCGGACGCGTTCGACTCGGCGGCGGCCGCGGCGAACGGATTGGCAGGAGCCGGCTCCTGCGCGCGCTCGGCGGGCGCGCCGGGTGCGGCCGCGGTCGCGTCGGTCGCGGGTGACGCGTACTGGTCGTGGTGCTGCTGGGCGACCCACGCATCCTGCTGGGCGATCAGCGACCGCTCGTTGTCGGTGTTCTCGAACCGCCAGCGCTCGAGGTCGTTCTGGAAGATCTTGCGGGCGCGTCGCGGGTTGTTCTGCCACTCGATCAGGCGGTCGCGGAACTCCGCGATGGCCGGGTCGAGCTGGTAGCCGAAGGTCGCGGACGCGCGCTTCATCTCGGCGAGCTGGTGGCCCGCCCAGTTGGCGGCGAGTCCCGAGTTCCTGATCGGGAGCAGGCGCACCATGATGTCCGCCTGGCCGACGGCGCGGTCGCTGAGGACCTGCTCGGCCGGGGTGAGCGAGTTCCAGACGGAGGCCTCGGTCGCCGCATCCACGAGGGCCGCGATGGCCGACGCCTTCTGCTGGCGGTCGGTGCGGGAGAGGAGGCCCTTGAGGGCACCCCGGGCGATCCAGGCGGCGATGAGGCCGGACAGGATGACGGCGACCGCGAGGACCGCCGCGTAGAAGATCACCGGGCGCGCTGCCGGCGACGTGAGCCAATCGACGAAGTCATTCCACCACTGCATGCGGCGATGGTAACGGCGGTTCGGCGGCCTCCCGCGGACCGTTCGCGTCGTGTCGTCAACTGGGCCGTAGCAGAATGGAGCCAGTCGAATCCGAAGGGGACAGCTGATGCAGACATTTGTGGTGGCCGGTGGGTGCTTCTGGTGCCTCGATGCGGTGTACCGCGTGCTGCGCGGGGTTCAGGATGTGGTGTCCGGCTACACCGGCGGCACCGCGGTGGACCCGACGTACGAAGAGGTCTGCACCGGTCGCACCGGGCACGCGGAGGCGGTCGCGGTGACGTTCGACCCGGAGGTGATCCCGGCGTCCGTCGTCCTCGACGTGTTCTTCACCCTCCACGACCCGCGCCAGCTCAACCGTCAGGGCAACGACATCGGCACCCAGTACCGGTCGGCGATGTTCTACGACGGCGAGGCCCAGCGCGCGCTCTTCGAGGCGGCCCGCGACCGCGCCTCCGAGTACTGGGACGGCGGGATCGTCACCACGATCGAGCCGCTCGGCCCGTTCTACCGCGCCGAGGAGTACCACCAGGACTTCTTCGCCAAGAACCCCGGCCAGGGCTACTGCCTCGCGGTGGCGCTGCCGAAGGTGAACAAGATCCGCGCGTCGTATGCGGAGTACGTGGCGGCGTAGTCGTCCACAGGGCGGGGGATTCCCGGGTTATCCACCGATCGGCCTCCTGTCCTTCGCTGGGGCGTGCCGTTCGCGAGAGTGGTCTCGAGCCCGCCACCGTGGCGGGCGCCGAAAGGGAGACCATGTCCGACACCGTCGCCGTCCGAGGCTTCGTCGCCACCCACCCGCGCCATCTCGTCACCGAGGGCGGCCTGCCGATCACGAGTTTCCGGTTGGTCACGACCAGACGGCGCTTCAACCGCCAGGCGTCCGCGTGGGAGGACGGCGGGCAGAACTGGTACACGGTCAGCGCGTTCCGCAAGCTGGCACTCGGCGCAGCGGACTCGATCGCCAAGGGCGACCCCGTGCTCGTGGCCGGGCGCATCCACCTTCGGGAGTGGAGCGGTGACAAACAGGGGCTGACCGTCGAGATCGAGGCGGACTCGATCGGGCATGACCTCGCCTGGGGTCGGTCGCGTTTCACGAAGGCGGTCGGCGGCCCAGCGGGCGAAGAGGCGACCGCGCCTCCCGACTCGCTCACAGCGGGGGCACCCTAAGATGAGGCATATGACGCCTCCCGTGGTCCGCAGGGCCGATCCGCTCGCCGTGTCCGCGGCGATCGTCGCCGTGATCCTGGCGCTGACCGGCTGCACCCCGGGGGCGCCGGAGACCAGCGCCACCGGGACGCCTGCCACAGCATCGTCCACACCGGCGCCGACCTCGTCGACACCGGCCGCGGTCGGGCTCGTGCCCGGCGGCACCGCCGAGGAGAACCTTCCGTACTTCGACAAGGTCAACAAAGCCACGCTCGCGACGAACCCCAATGCGCAGGGGCGCGACTTCATCGACGCTCTCGTCGCGGCCGGTTTCCAGAAGTCCGACATGCAGCTGACCGTCGACACCACGACCATCGGGCTCAAGGCGAACTCGATCCAGTTCTCGGTGAAGCTGGGTGACACCTGCCTCATCGGCCAGAACGGCGCCGACGCAGGCGGCTACTGGAGTCAGGCCGTGCCGGTGCTGCCGACGGGCGCGTGCCTCATCGGGCAGACGCGGCCGATCGACTGGTAGAAGCCTCCGTCACCGCCCGGGAGCACACGCGTTCCCGGTATCCTCGTATACGGCAAGAAGCCGACGACAGGGAGTTTGAGAAGAAGAGTGGCCGAATACATTTACTCGATGGTGCGCGCCCGCAAGGCGGTCGGCGACAAGGTGATCCTCGACGATGTCACGATGGCGTTCCTCCCGGGAGCCAAGATCGGCGTCGTGGGACCCAACGGCGCCGGTAAGTCCACCATCCTGAAGATCATGGCCGGCCTGGACACGCCCTCCAACGGCGAGGCCAAGCTCTCTCCGGGCTACACGGTCGGCATCCTCATGCAGGAGCCCCAGCTCGACGAGAACAAGACCGTGCTCGAGAACGTCCAGGAGGGGGTGGGCGAGATCAAGCAGAAGGTCGACCGGTTCAACGAGATCTCGGGGCTGCTCGCCGACCCCGACGCCGACTTCGACACCCTGCTCGCCGAGATGGGCACGCTGCAGGAGCAGATCGACGCCGCCGACGCGTGGGACCTCGACTCCCAGCTCGAGCAGGCGATGGACGCGCTCCGCTGTCCGCCGGGGGACTGGCCCGTCAACACGCTGTCCGGTGGTGAGAAGCGCCGCGTCGCGCTCTGCAAGCTGCTGCTGCAGAAGCCCGACCTCCTGCTCCTCGACGAGCCGACCAACCACCTCGACGCCGAGAGCGTGCTCTGGCTGGAGCAGCACCTCGCCAAGTACCACGGTGCCGTGCTCGCGGTGACCCACGACCGGTACTTCCTCGATCACGTCGCCGAGTGGATCGCGGAGGTCGACCGCGGTCACCTCTACCCCTACGAGGGCAACTACTCGACCTACCTCGAGAAGAAGCGCGAGCGCCTCGCGATCCAGGGCAAGAAGGACGCGAAGCTCGCCAAGCGCCTCTCCGAGGAGCTCGACTGGGTCCGCAGCAACGCCAAGGGCCGTCAGGCCAAGTCGAAGGCGCGACTCGCGCGCTACGAGGAGATGGCTGCCGAGGCGGAGCGCACCAGGAAGCTCGACTTCGAGGAGATCCAGATCCCGCCGGGGCCGCGCCTCGGCCAGATCGTGATCGAGGCGAAGGACCTCGAGAAGGGCTTCGGCGACCGCAAGCTCATCGACGGCCTCACCTTCACGCTGCCGCGCAACGGCATCGTCGGCGTCATTGGCCCGAACGGCGTGGGAAAGACCACGCTGTTCAAGACGATCGTCGGACTCGAGCCGCTCGACGACGGCGACCTTAAGGTCGGCGAGACCGTCCAGATCTCGTACGTCGACCAGACCCGTGGTGGCATCGACCCGAACAAGAACGTCTGGGAGGTCGTGTCCGACGGGCTCGACTACATCCAGGTCGGCAAGACGGAGGTGCCGTCGCGCGCCTACGTGTCGACGTTCGGGTTCAAGGGCCCGGACCAGCAGAAGAAGTCGGGCGTGCTCTCCGGTGGTGAGCGCAACCGCCTCAACCTCGCGCTGACGCTCAAGCAGGGCGGCAACCTCCTGCTCCTCGACGAGCCGACCAACGACCTCGACGTCGAGACGCTCTCCAGCCTCGAGAACGCGCTGCTCGAGTTCCCCGGCTGCGCGGTGGTCATCACCCACGACCGGTGGTTCCTCGACCGGATCGCGACCCACATCCTCGCCTACGAGGGCACCGACGAGAACCCGGCCGACTGGTACTGGTTCGAGGGCAACTTCGAGGCGTACGAGGAGAACAAGATCGAGCGGCTCGGGCCGGACGCCGCCAAGCCGAACCGCTCCGCGTACCGCAAGCTCACGCGCGACTGAGAACGGGCGAGCCCATGCGACTGCACGTCCCGATCAAGCTCCGGTGGAGCGACCTCGACGCCTACGGGCACGTCAACAACGCCGAGATGCTGCGCCTCCTCGAGGAGGCGCGCATCGAGGCGTTCTGGGCGACCGACGACACGGGCCAAGGGTCCGGGGAGGCGGTCGGCGGGTCGACCGCGGTGCTCGACGGGCGTCCGGGCGCGGACACGTTGACGCTCATCGCGCGGCAGGAGATCGAGTACCTGGCGCCCATCCCGTACCTCCGGCAACCGCTCGACGTGCAGCTGTGGCTCGGGCGTCTCGGGGGCGCCAGCCTCGAAGTCTGCTACGAGGTGTGGACGCCCGAGGGCACCGAGCCGCGCACGCTGTACTCGCGCGCGGCGACCACCATCGTGCTGGTGGATGCGGCGAGCCAGCGGCCGCGACGCATCAACGAGCGCGAGCGTGCCGCCTGGACGCCGTACCTCGACGAGCCGGTCGCCTTCGCCAAGCGCGGCTGACCTCCGCGGATTCGCGCCGAGTGTGCGCTCTCGCAGCGCGAGACGGCACCTTCGGCACGAATCCTCGCGCTAGGGCGTCGGCTTCGGCGTCGCGGGCAGCGGGGTGGGGCTGAACGAGTTCTCCCAGATCGCCCGCGAGCCGGCTTCGCCGATCAGCACGACCTCCACGATCGTCCCGACGGCGAGCACCGCCGCGATCACGATCAGCACGACGAGCACCACACGCCGCACCACCGGGGACGGGCGGCGCGGCGACTCCGGCCGGTCGATGAAGAAGAACCACGCCCACTGCAGCACGGTGAACGCGAACAGCGCGATCACCCACGGCAGCAGCGTCCTCCCGAGCGCCGCGTGCGCCAGGATGAGCGGCGTGGACGGCACCCGCGCCTGCAGCCACTCCCCGGCCTCCGTCACGATCGGGACCAGGATCAGGTCCGCCAGCGCGAGCAGGGGCACCACGATCCCGAGGCGGCGCCGTGCGACCGGCCAGATCGGCACCAGCAGCGCGGCGATCGCCGTGAGCGGGATCAGCACCACCACGAAATGGACGAGCAGGACGTGCAGCGGCAGTCCGTTGACCTCCATGGCGCCCCCTATCCGGTGACGGTCACTGAGTCGCCGGAGACCTCCGCCTTCAGCTTCGGCAAGGGGTCACGCGCAGGGCCGTTCAGCACGGCCCCCGTGGTCACGTCGAACTTCGACCCGTGGCACGGGCAGTCGAACTCCTTACCCTGCGGCGCGACCGTGCACCCCTGGTGGGTGCACACGGCGCTGAACGCGACCACCTGACCGGCGGCCGGCTGCGACACAACGATCGGCTTGCCCGCGAGGGTCGCCGACACCGCGCCGCCCACCGGGATGGACGCGAGCGACACCTGCGCCGAGCCCGAGCCGCCACCCGACGAACCGCCGGACCCGGACTCAGACCCCGACCCTCCCGAATCCTGCGCCCCACTGGGGGTGCAGGCGGCGAGCAGGACGGCGCCGGCCGAGGCGCCTCCGAGGGATACGAGCGTGCGGCGGGTCAGCGGAGCGTGGTCGTTCATCGGTTCTCCCGTTCGTCGGTGACGTCTCTTACGGTATTCACGAGACGTGTCCGTGTTCGGTTCAACTCTCGCGTGTGAACCTTTCCGCGCGCTGCATCGTGTACCGAGTGGAGGTGAACATGCCGGAGGAGGACGCCCGCCTGCTGCGCGAGCTGCACGACCAGCACGCGCAGGCGCTGTGGCGGTACGTCGTGCACCTCACCGGCGACCGTGCGATGGCCGACGATGTCGTGCAGGAGACGCTGCTGCGCGCCTGGCGCAAGCCGTCCGTCCTGGACCAGTCCCAGCAGTCCGCGCGCACCTGGCTGTTCACCGTGGCGCGCAACCTCGTGATCGACGACCGGCGCAGCGCCGCGTACCGGCACGAGTTCGGAGCCGAGAACCTGCCGGAGCATCCCGCCCCGGACAGCGAGGCCGACGCCGTGCTCGACGCCTGGCTGGTGTCGGATGCGCTGGCCGAGCTGTCCGCCGAGCACCGGGCGGTCATCGTCCACGCCTACTACGGCGGCCGGTCGGTCGCCGAGATCGCGCGCGAGCTCGACATCCCCGAGGGGACGGTCAAGTCGCGCCTGCACTACGGACTCCGCGCGCTGCGGCTCGCGCTCCAGGAGAGAGGGGTGACGGAACGATGACCACCCACGACGAGTTCGCCACCTGGGACGCCTCGTACGTGCTCGGCGCTCTCTCGCCGACCGAGCGGCGGGAGTTCGAGGCGCACCTGCGCGAGTGCGACCGGTGCTCCGAGGCGGTGTCCGAGCTGGCGGGGATGCCCGGCATCCTGAGCCGCGTCCCGAAGGAGCAGGCGTTCGCCCTGCTCGACGAGGACGCCCCGGCGACCGCGACCATGGACGCTCAGGACCTGGGTCCGAGCCCCGACGTGCTTCCCACCCTGCTCCACAGGGCTCGCCGTCGCCGCGCGCGCGGCCGCTGGCTGGTCGCCGGACTCTCCGTTGCAGCCGCGGCCCTGCTCGTCGGCATCGCCGCGCTCGTGCTCCCGGGCGTCGTCAACCCGGCCGCCGGCCCACAGGCCTCGGTCGTCATGCAGCAGGTCGAGCCGAGCGCGCTGACCGCCGACCTGCGGCTCACGCCGGAGCCATGGGGCACGCGGGTCGACTCGAAGTGCCGGTACGCGCACGTCGGCGCCGAGGACGGAGCCCACGCCTGGACGTACGCCATGGTCGTCACCGATCGTTCCGGTGCGCAGCACACCATCTCGACGTGGACCGCCGACGAGGGCACCACGGCCCTGCCCGTCGCGACCACGAGCGTCCCCCTCGAAGACATTGCCGCCGTCGACATCCGCTCGGCCGCCGACGGCACCGTCCTCCTCCGCAGCACCTTCGGCTGACGCACCCCCGCGCCTCCGCCATCGGATACGCCCCTCCATCGAGTACGCACGAAGTGCACGCGACACGCCGTCGCGGCGGTCACTTTCTGCGGACTCGACGGAGGGGAGGGGCGCGTGAGGGCGCGAGGTCAGTCGCGGGGGAGACGGATGGTGGCCTCCTGCGCGACGCTCGCCACGAGGCGGCCGTCGCGGGTGAAGATGCGCCCGGTCGAAAGGCCGCGGCCGCCGCTCGCGGTGGGCGACTCCTGCACATACAGCAGCCACTCGTCCACCCGGGCGGGCCGGTGCCACCACATCGCGTGGTCGAGGCTGGCCGCCTTCAGGCCGGGAGTCGCCCAGGCGATCCCGTGCCGGCGCATGATCGACTCCATGATCGTGTAATCGCTCGCGTAGGCCAGCGCGGCCCGGTGCAGCGCCGGGTCGTCGGGCATGTCGCCGATGGTCCGGAACCACACCGACTGGTGCGCCACCCGCTCGCCCTCGACCGACAGATATACCGGCGAGGTCACGTGGCGCATGTCGAATGGCCGCTGGCTGGCCCAATACTGAGCGACGGGATGCCGCACATCCTCCAACGAGGTCGCCGTCGACGGCAGCGACTCGGGCTCCGGCAGGCCCTCCGGCATCGCATCCTGGTGCTCGAAGCCCTCGTCCTCGGTCTGGAACGACGCGATCATCGACAGGATCGGCAGCCCGTTCTGGTACGCCTGCGTGCGGCGGGTCGAGAACGACCGGGCGTCGTGGATGCTGTCGACCGAGAAGGTGATCGGGAAGTTCACGTCGCCCGGCCGCAGGAAGTAGCCGTGCATCGAGTGGATGGGTCGGTCGGCTTCGACCGTACGCGTTGCAGCCACGATCGACTGCGCGAGCACCTGGCCGCCGAACACGCGGCCCAGCGGCATCCACTGGGAGGGACCGGTGAAGATGTCCTCGCTGGTGCGTGCGCCGGTGTCCGTCAGATCGAGCGCGGTGAGCAGGGAATCCAGGGGCTCGGTCACAGTGCCTCCAAGTCGATGGTCTCTTGGTAGTTTAGAGGTCCGATGAACCCCTCGTTCTCTCTGACGGACGCACTCGCCGTCGCCGATCTGCACACCTATCTGTCTCGAGCCTCCCGGGTGGAGGAGGGCTCCGTGCGCCTGATCGCCGGGGCCGGCGTCCTGGCGGTCTACACCGCGATCCTCTACCCGCGCGGGCTGATGGACGAGACGCCGACCGTGCTCGGGCTGCGCACCTTCGCGGTCGGCGGCGACGCCGAGTTCGACGCGGTGGTGCCTATCCGTTCGCTGCTCGACCGCATCGCGCGGGTGCGAGAGACCACCGAGGCGGAGGATGCGCCGGAGGGTCCGGTCGAGATCCGCCTCCCGCTGGAGGTGTCGACCGTGACCTGGGCGGGCATCTCCCCGCCGCGCGGCGGCTGGCGCTCGGTCGGCGAGACGGAGGCCGCCCAGCTGCGGACGGTTGCGCAGGCCGGTATCGCCGAGGTGGCGGAGGCCGTGCCGACGGGCACAGGGGAGCAGCTGGTGCAGCGGGTGCGCGCTGAGGTGTGGGGCCGGCCGATCGAGGGCCTCGAGTACGTGCCCGCCGGCGCCGCCTTCGCGGCCGAGTCCCTCGGCTTCCTCGGCGACGACGAGCCGGTCACCATCCACGAGACCGGCACCTGGACCCGACTCACCACGCGCCGGGGCCACACCCTCATCCGCCGCCCCTCCTGGTCCCTCCGCCGCTGACCCCCCCGGCCCCTCCATCGATTCCTCGATAAAGCCGGCGACACGCCGTGCCGGGACGGCATAAGCGAGGAAGCGATTGATGGGGGGCGAGTGGACAGTCAGGCTCGGGCGGCGGCGCGGCCGGCCTGGCGGCCGGAGAACAGGCAGCCGCCGAGGAACGTCCCTTCGAGCGCACGGTAGCCGTGCATCCCGCCGCCGCCGAAGCCCGCCGCCTCGCCGACCGCATACAGGCCCGGCACGACCGCGCCGTCGGCGCTGAGGACCCGCCCGTCGAGATCCGTCTCGATGCCGCCCAGGCTCTTCCTGGTCAGGATGTGCAGCTTCACCGCGATGAGCGGCCCCGCCGCCGGGTCCAGCAGCTTGTGCGGAGTGGCGACCCGGATGAGCTTGTCGCCTCTGTACCGCCGGGCCGCGCGGATCGCGGCGAGTTGGAGGTCCTTGCCGAACTCGTTGTCGAGCTGCCGGTCGCGCTCGCGCACGTGCCGGGCGACGAGCTCGGCGTCGAGGGGTACGTCGGCGATGCGCTGCATCCCGGCGAGGAGGTCGTCGAGGTTGTCGGCGACGACGAAGTCCGCGCCGTGCTGCTTGAACGCCTCCACCGGTCCGGGCGCCCCTGGTGCGACGCGCTTGGCGAGCAGGCGAACGTCCTTGCCGGTCAGGTCGGGATTCTGCTCGCTGCCCGAGAGTGCGAACTCCTTCTCGATGATCTTCTGCGTGAGCACGAACCAGCTGTAGTCGGAGCCGGTGCGCCGCAGGTACTCCAGCGTCCCGAGCGTGTCGAAGCCCGGGAACAGCGGCGACGGCAGCCGTTCGCCGCGCGCGTCCAGCCACAGCGACGACGGACCGGGCAGGATGCGGATGCCGTGCTGCGCCCACACCGGGTCCCAGTTCTGAATGCCTTCGGTGTAGTGCCACATCCGGTCCTCGTTGATGAGGTGCGCGCCGGCGGTCCGGGCGATGCCGAGCATCCGGCCGTCGACGTGCGCCGGGACGCCCGAGAGCATGTGCGCAGGAGGCTCGCCCAGGCGTGCCGGCCAGGCGGCGCGCACCAG
>JAEWJG010000074.1 GCA_023386675.1 Actinomycetes bacterium | reverse complement strand
GCCTCCATCTCTGCCGGGATGTCGCAGGACTACCGCGAGGCGATCGCCGCGGGCGCGACACACCTTCGGATCGGGACGGCCATTACCGGGAATCGGCCGCAGCTTCGTTAATCTCGAAGCCAAGGGTTCGAAGCGCGTGCCAGGCGTCGGTGCGCAGGTGAAGTACGGAGGAAGCGATGGCCAACCCGCTGAAGAAGACGATGGTCTACCTGGGCCTCGCCGACGAGGAGCTGGAGTTCGAGGAGCAGCCGCAGGAGCAGGCTCAGCACCAGCCTCGCCGCGAAGCACCTGAGCGCACGCCGGCCGCCTCGCCGGTCCAGGCCGTCCCACACCCCGCTCCGGTCGCGCCCGCGGCCGGCCGCGCTCCGGTCACGCCGCTGCGCACGTCGAAAACCGCACGGAATGCATCGGTACAGGAAATGAACGAGATCCTCACGGTCCACCCCCGCCAGTACCGCGACGCCCAGGCGATCGCCGAGTCGTTCCGGGAGGGCATCCCGGTCATCATCAACCTCTCGCAGATGAGCGAGGGCGACGCCCGCCGCCTCATCGACTTCGCCAGCGGCCTCTCGCAGGGCCTGTACGGCAAGATCGAGCGGGTCACGCCCAAGGTCTTCCTCCTGTCGCCCAGCCACGTCGTCGTCTCCGGTGAGCACGGCGGGCAGGACGCGGAGGTCGACGCCTCCTTCTTCGCCCAGGCCTGACGGCCGCACGCGGCGCGCACGACTCTCGGAAGCGCACCGGCTACCTCTCAGGGGAGCCGGTGCGCTTTCGTCCATACTGAGAGGGTGTTCGTCGTCTCGCTCATCGCGACTGTCCTCTATTACGCCCTGCTGCTCTACTTCTTCGTGCTGTGGGCGCGCTTCGTCCTGGACCTCGTTCGCGTGTTCGCGCGGCAGTGGCGTCCGCGCGGCTTCGGCCTGGTGCTCGCCGAGTCGACGTACGTGGTGACCGACCCTCCCATCCGGTTCTTCCGCCGCGTCATCCCGCGCCTGTCGATGGGGCCGATCGCCATCGACTTCGGCTGGAGCCTCACCATGCTGGTCGTCATCATCGGCTTGTACGTCACGCTGGGATTCCGCTGAGCGTCGTTCCCGACTCCGGGACGAGCCCCGTTGTATCGTGGACGAGCCGCGCTGAGACCGTGCGGTGACGTGCGCGACCGACGCCCGCTTTGCTAGCGTTGGGTAACGCGATCCCGTACCAATTTCACGATCGAAGGTGGCTTGCCATGGCGCTGACTCCGGAAGATGTAGTCAACAAGCGGTTCCAGCCGACGAAGTTCCGCGAGGGCTACGACCAGGACGAGGTCGACGACTTCCTCGACGAGGTCGTCGTCGAGCTGCGTCGCCTGAACCAGGAGAACGACGAGCTCAAGCAGCGCCTGGTGGCGGCCGACTCGCGCATCGCAGAGCTGCAGCGTAGCGCCGGCCAGGGCGGCGGCGCCGCTGCCGCCTCCGGGCAGTCGGCCCCGGCAGACAACGCCGAGACCGAGCGTCTCCAGCGCGAGAACGAGGAGCTCAAGCAGCGCCTCGCGCAGGCCCAGCAGGAGGCCGCGCAGGCCAAGCAGCAGGCGGAGCAGCAGTCGCAGCAGGCGGCGCCCGCCTACCAGGCCCCGGCCGACGACGCGAACGACCCCAACGCCACCAACAACCTGCTCCAGCTGGCGCGCCGCCTGCACGAGGAGCACGTGCGCGAGGGCGTCGAGAAGCGCGACCAGCTCATCGCCGAGGGTCACGCCACCGCCGCCCGCATCGTCGCAGAGGCGGAGTCGAAGCAGCGTGCGCAGATCAGCGCCCTCGAGCAGGAGCGCAGCGGCATCGAGCGCCGCATCGACGAGCTCCGCACGTTCGAGCGCGACTACCGCAAGGGCCTCAAGACCTACATCGAGAGCCAGCTCCGCGACCTCGACGCGCCCGTCCAGGGCAGCGGCCAGAACGCCGGAGCGCGCTCCGCAGCCCCGGTAGGCGCCGGTGGCGGCGTGCCCGCCCCGGTCTCGGCCGGCGGCTCCGACGACTCCAGCAACCAGGGCCAGCCCCCGGCCTTCCCCGGCTTTGGAGGCTAGTCCCACCCGGCCCAAGGTCAGCATCAGGGCCTTGGCGGTCCTGGCGGTGGTCGCGCTCTGCGTGTATCTCATCGATCAGATCGCCAAGGTCCTGGTCGTGTCGAACCTCTTCGAGGGCCAGCAGATCGAGGTCCTGGGTCAGCTCCTCCAGTTCCACTTCGTCAAGAACGCCGGCGCGGCCTTCTCGATCGGCAGCGGATCCACCTGGATCTTCTCCATCGTCGGGGTCGGCGTGCTCGGCTTCGTCATCTGGTACGCGCCGCGCATCCGGTCGACGGCCTGGGCCGTCCTGTTCGGGCTGCTGCTCGGCGGACTGCTCGGCAACCTGACCGACCGGCTGTTCCGCGAGCCGGGCTTCGGCGTCGGCCATGTGGTCGACTTCCTGCAGATCCCGCTGCTGCCGGCGATCTTCAACCTCGCCGACGTCGCCATCGTGTCGAGCATGGTGCTGTTCCTCATCCTGACCCTTCGCGGGATCGGGCTGGACGGGCGGCGCGCGCACGACGAGGAGGAGGCCGACGAGGCGGCGGACGTGGACGACGTGCCCGCTGACGAGACGACCGACACCCCGAACGACAAGCCGCAGGGCTAGATGGAGTCCCGCAGCTTCCCCATCCCGGACGGGCTGGACGGCTCGCGTGTGGACGCCGGGCTCGCCAAGCTGCTCGGCTTCTCGCGCAGCTTCGCCGCCGAGATCGCCGAGGCGGGCGGCGTCACGCTGGACGGGCGCGAGGCCGGCAAATCCGACCGCCTGACCGCGGGCTCGTGGCTCGAGGTGTCGTGGCAGCCGAAGTCCGACGTCGAGATCGTCCCGATCGCGGTGCCGGAGCTGACGATCGTTCACGACGACGACGACATCGTCGTGATCGACAAGCCCGTCGGCGTGGCAGCGCACCCCTCGGTCGGCTGGGAGGGCCCGACCGTCCTGGGTGCTCTGGCTGCGGCCGGATTCCGCATCGCGACCTCCGGGGCCGCCGAGCGCGCGGGCATCGTGCACCGGCTGGATGCGGGCACCAGCGGTCTCATGGTCGTCGCCAAGTCCGAACGGGCGTACACGGCGCTGAAGCGGGCCTTCCACGACCGCACGGTCGAGAAGATCTACCACGCGGTCGTCCAGGGCCACCCCGACCCGCTCACGGGCACGATCGACGCGCCGATCGGGCGGCACCCGCGGTCGGACTGGAAGTTCGCCGTCGTCGCGGGCGGCAAGCCGTCGGTGACGCATTACGAGACCATCGAGGCGTTCCCGTCGGCGAGCCTCCTCGAGATCCACCTGGAGACGGGAAGGACGCACCAGATCCGCGTCCACATGGCCGCACAGCGGCACCCGTGTGTCGGCGACGCGATGTACGGCGCCGACCCGGTGCTGAGCGCGAAACTGGGCCTGACCAGGCAGTGGCTCCACGCCGTCCAGCTCGCGTTCGAGCACCCGGCGACGGGGGAGTGGGTCACCTTCACGACGACGTACCCGGACGACCTGCAACACGCCCTGGACGTGCTCCGGGCGTCGTAGGTCGAGGTTAGGCTGAAGGGGTCATGAGCGACTCCTTCGTCCACCTCCACGTCCACAGCGAGTACTCGATGCTCGACGGCGCGGCGCGCGTCAAACCGCTGATCGAGTCCGCGGCCGCGCAGGGCATGCCGGGCGTCGCGGTGACCGACCACGGCAACATGTTCGGCGCCTTCGACTTCTGGCGAACCGCGACCGACGCCGGCATCAAGCCGATCATCGGCACCGAGGCGTACCTCACCCCGGGCACGCACCGTACGGACAAGACGCGTATCCGCTGGGGTGACGGCGGCGGCGACGACGTCTCGGGCTCCGGCGCGTACACGCACATGACGATGCTCGCGGCGACCACCGAGGGCATGCACAACCTCTTCCGGCTGTCGTCGTACGCCTCCATGGAGGGCTACTACTTCAAGCCGCGCATGGACCGCGACCTCCTCAGCCGCTACTCGAAGGGCATCATCGCGACGACGGGATGCCCGTCGGGCGAGGTCCAGACGCGCCTCCGCCTCGGTCAGTACGAGGCCGCCCGGGCCGCGGCGGCCGACTTCCGGGACATCTTCGGCAAGGAGAACTTCTTCGCCGAGATCATGGATCACGGGCTCGGCATCGAGCGCCGGATCATGTCCGACCTCATCCGCCTGGCCAAAGACCTGGGCCTGCCGCTCGTCGCGACCAACGACCTCCACTACACGCACGCGGAGGACGCGAAGAGTCACGCCGCGCTGCTCTGCGTGCAGTCCGGCTCCACGCTCGACGACCCCAACCGCTTCAAGTTCGACGCCGACGAGTTCTACCTGAAGACGCCGGAGCAGATGCGGCAGCTCTTCCGCGACTACCCGGAGGCGTGCGACAACACGCTCGCGATCGCCGAGCGCTGCGACGTGCAGTTCGACACCGCCGCCAATTACATGCCGCGCTTCCCCGTGCCCGAGGACGAGACCGAGCAGACCTGGTTCGTCAAGGAGGTCGAGAAGGGCCTCGAGCAGCGCTACCCGGGCGGCATCACCCCCGAGGTGCGCACGCAGGCCGACTACGAGATCGGCGTGATCTCGCAGATGGGCTTCCCCGGCTACTTCCTCGTCGTCGCCGACTTCATCAACTGGTCGAAGCGGAACGGCATCCGTGTCGGCCCCGGCCGTGGCTCGGGCGCGGGCTCGATGGCCGCGTACGCGATGCGGATCACCGACCTCGACCCGCTGCAGCACGGGCTCATCTTCGAGCGGTTCCTCAACCCCGACCGCGTCTCCATGCCCGACTTCGACGTCGACTTCGACGACCGCCGCCGTGGCGAGGTCATCAAGTACGTGACCGAGAAGTACGGCTCGGAGCGCGTCGCCCAGATCGTCACCTACGGCACCATCAAGGCCAAGCAGGCGCTCAAGGACTCGGGCCGCGTCCTCGGCTTCCCGTTCTCCATGGGCGAGAAGCTCACGAAGGCGATGCCGCCGCCCGTCATGGGCAAGGACATCCCGCTCACCGGGATCTTCGACAAGAACCACCCGCGCTACAAGGAGGCCGTCGACATCCGCGCGGTCGTCGAGACCGACCCCGAGGCCAAGACGGTGTTCGACACCGCGCTGGGCCTCGAGAACCTGAAGCGCCAGTGGGGCGTGCACGCCGCCGGCGTGATCATGTCGTCCGACCCGCTGATCGACATCATCCCGATCATGAAGCGGGAGCAGGACGGCCAGATCGTCACGCAGTTCGACTACCCGGCGTGCGAGTCGCTCGGCCTGATCAAGATGGACTTCCTGGGGCTCCGCAACCTCACCATCATCAACGACGCGCTCGACAACATCCGCGACAACCGCGGAGAAGAGCTCGTGCTCGAAGACCTGGCGCTGGACGACCGGCCCGCGTACGAGCTGCTGTCCCGCGGCGACACGCTGGGCGTGTTCCAGCTCGACGGCGGCCCGATGCGGTCGCTGCTGCGGCTGATGAAGCCGGACAACTTCGAGGACATCTCGGCGCTCATCGCGCTGTACCGCCCTGGCCCCATGGGCGCCAACTCGCACACCAACTACGCCCTCCGCAAGAACGGGCTGCAGGCGATCACGCCCATCCACCCGGAGCTCGCCGAGCCGCTGGCGGACATCCTCTCGACCAGCTACGGCCTCATCATCTACCAGGAGCAGGTGATGGCGATCGCGCAGAAGGTCGCCGGGTTCTCGCTCGGTCAAGCAGACATCCTGCGCCGCGCGATGGGCAAGAAGAAGAAGTCCGAGCTGGACAAGCAGTTCGAGGGCTTCTCACAGGGCATGCAGTCCAACGGCTACTCGATGGATGCGGTCAACAAGTTGTGGGAGATCCTGCTCCCGTTCTCGGACTACGCGTTCAACAAAGCGCACTCGGCCGCGTACGGCGTCATCTCGTACTGGACCGCGTACCTCAAGGCCCACTATCCGGCCGAGTACATGGCCGCGCTGCTCACCAGCGTCGGCGACTCCAAGGACAAGATGGCGCTCTACCTCAACGAGTGCCGCCGCATGGGCATCAAGGTGCTCCCGCCGGACGTCAACGAGTCCAACCTGTACTTCGCGGCCGTCGGCTCGGACATCCGCTTCGGCATGGGCGCGGTGCGCAACGTCGGCGCGAACGTCGTCGATGGGG
>JAEWJG010000425.1 GCA_023386675.1 Actinomycetes bacterium | reverse complement strand
GCCGGCGGCGATCCGGATCGGGGCGGGCACCCGGTCGCGCAGCAGCCGCAGGCCCGAACGGTCGTCGCTGGACACGGGCTCCTCGAACCAGGTGACCCCGAGGTCCGCGAACTCGGAGGCGAGGTGGAGCGCCTGCTTGCGCTCGTAGGCGCCGTTCGCGTCGACGAACAGGTCGACATCGGGCCCGACGGCCTCGCGGGCGAGCGCGACGCGACGCGGGTCGTCGTCGGGATGGGAGCCGACCTTCATCTTCACGGCGCGCAGGCCGTGCTCGGCCCACGACCCGAGCTGGTCCGCCAGCTCCTCGTCCGTGTAGTCGGTGAAGCCGCCGCTGCCGTAGGCCGCCACCGTGTCGTGCGCGCCGCCGAGGTACTGCACCAGCGGGACGCCCGCGAGCCGGGCGGCGAGGTCGTGCACCGCGATGTCGACAGCCGAGACGGCGCCGGCGCACAGCCCGCGCCAGCCGGCGTTGCGGACGGCGCGGGCCATGCTCCAGAAGATGCGCTCGGTATCGCGGGCGTCCATCCCCTCGATCGCCGGCCACAGCAGGTCGCCCACGATGGCGAGCGCGGCGGAGGGGGCGAAGGTGAAGCCCATCCCGCTCTCGCCCCCGGCCGTCAGATGGACGACGATCAGGCCGGTGTCGCTCCACGCGATCGTGCCGTCGCTCTCCGGGCGCTCCCGGCCGCCGAACGCCGTCGGGATGACGAACGCGTCGGCCGTGATCGTGCGGAGCCGCGCGTCCGGATCACTTCCCATCGCCGTCGCGGTCGTGATCGAGGTGCAGCGCGTCCTTCACCCGCTCCACCCCCTCGGTGATGAGCGACGTGGCCGAGTCCTTGATCGCGCCGAGGCCGTCCGGGTCGCCCTTCAGCAGCGCGAGGCCGGTGTTCTTGGCGAACTCGTACGTGATGTGCGGGGGCAGCGGCGGGATGTTCTTGCCCGTGTGCGCGTCGATCACGGTGACACCACGGTGTGCGAGCGCGGTGTCCCAGGCGGCCTCGATCTGGTCGTCCGAGGTGACGGTGATGCCCTCGAAGCCCAGCAGTCGCGCCCAGCCGGCGTAATCCACCGACTCGACGTCCTGCGAGGTCGACCACACCGGGTTGGCGTCCTCGGTGCGCATTTCCCACGACACCTGGGTGAGGTCGTCGTTGTGCAGGACGAGCACGACGAAGGTGGGGTCGTCCCACTTCGGGAGGTACTTCTTGAGCGTGATCAGCTCGTTCATCCCGAGCATCTGGAAGGCGCCGTCGCCGATCGTGCACACGACGGTCCGGTCGGGGAAGGCGAACTTGGCGGCCTCCGCGTACGGCATCGCCGCGAGCATCGACGCGAGGCGCCCGGAGAGGTCTCCGCGCATCCCCTCGCGCAACCGGATGTAGTGGCCGTACCAGTCGGCGGTGGTGCCGGCGTCGCAGGTGACGATCGCGCCGGCCGGGAGGCGCTTGTTCAGCTCGGCGTAGACCTTGCGCGGGTTGACGCCGTCGTCGTAGTGCTTCTCCGCCTGGGCGGCGAGCTCGTCATCCCAGTCGCGCATCTTGGCGGCCACCTTCTCCTGCCAGGACAAGTCGTCCTTCTGGCGGAGCAGCGGGAGGAGTCCCGTGAGCGCCGTCTTCACATCCGCCCAGATGCTCACCTCGGTGGGGTAGCGCAGGCCGAGCTGCTCCGGCCGGAGGTCGATCTGGATGGCGCGCACCTGGCCGGTCGCGGGGAGGAACTGCCCGTAGGGATAGTTGGTGCCCAGCAGCACGAGCGTGTCGCACTCCTGCATCTGGTCGTAGCTGGGCCGCGACCCGAGCAGGCCGACCTGCTGGGTGTGGAACGGGATGTCGCCAGGCACGACCTGCTTGCCGCGCAGCGAGGTGATGACGCCCGCGCCGGCGAGCCGCGCAGCCTGCAGCACCTCCTCGGTCGCGCCGTCCGAGCCGGCTCCGACCAGGAACGTGACCCGCTCGCCGGCGTTGATGATGTCGGCCGCGGCCTGGAGCTGCGCGAGCGGCGGCGCGATGGAGGTGGACGGGGCCACGGCGCTCGACCGGGACACCCACATCTCCGCGCCGGGCTCGGCCATCTTCAGCCCCTGCACGTCATGCGGCAGGATGATGACGCACGGCTGCTTGCGCGTGATCGCGGTGCGGAACGCGGTGTCGACCACCGCCTGCGCCTGTTCGGGCGACACGATCGTCTGCACGTACTCGGCCACGTCGGAGAACGCCTGCTCGAGGTTGCTCTCCTGCTGGTTGAACGTCCCGAACGCGTTGAGGCCCTGCTGGCCCACGATCGCGACGACCGGCTGGTTGTCCATCTTCGCGTCGTACAGGCCGTTCATCAGGTGGAAGCCGCCGGGGGAGGAGGTGGCGATGCAGACGCCGACCTCGCCGGTGAACTTGGCGTGCGCCGTGGCCATGAAGGCGCAGATCTCCTCGTGCGTCGGACGGATGTACTCGAGACCCTCGCCCGCGCGTTCGGCCTTGCCGAGCATCCCGTCGAACTCGCCGATGCCGTCGCCCGGGTAGCCGAAGACGCGGCGCACGCCCCACTCGCGGAGCCGCCCGATCACGAACTCGCTGACCGTCTGTGCCATCTGTGTCTCTCCTTCTTCGTTCCGCGCCCGCCCGCTCACGGCTCCGGGCGCTCGATGAGCCGGTCCGCCGCGCGTGCCGTGACGGCCATGATGGTGAGGGCCGGGTTGGCGCTGCCCTGCGTGGGCAGCACGCTCCCGTCGGTGATGAGCAGGTTGGGGACAGCGAACGTCCGGCAGTCCGCATCCACAACCCCTTCCGTCTCGCCGGCCGCCATGCGTGCCCCGCCGACGAGGTGCGCGTAGCGCTGGACCGTCATCGTCTCCTGCGCCCCGGCGGCCTCCAGGATGCGCTCCATGGTCGCCTGCGCCGCCTTCGCGAGCGCGCGGTCGTTGTCGCACTGCGTGTACGAGAAGTGCGCGACCGGGAGGCCGTAGCGGTCGGTCTCGTCGGCCAGCGTCACACGGTTGTCCGGCTGCGGGAGGAACTCGCACAGCGCGCCCAGGCACGCCCAGTGCACGTAGTCGGACATGTAGCGGCGGAGGTCGGCGCCCCAGTGCCCCTGCGCCATCACGTGCTCCGCCCAGGTGATCGGCAGCGGCGACACCGTCTGGATGGAGTACCCGCGCTTGTAGGGCTTCGTCGGGTCGGTCTCGTAGAAGTCCTCGGTGCTTACCTCGGGCGGCGGGGCCTTCCACATCCGGATCTCGTCGGGGAACCGCCCGGCGGTCTGCGGCGCGCCCTGCACCATGAGGTAGCGGCCGACCTGGTCGAAGTCGTTGCACATCCCGTCGGGAAAGCGCTGCGACTTCGAGTTGAGCAGCAGCCGAGGCGTCTCGATCGAGTACCCCGCGATCGCGACCATGCGCGCCCGCTGGAACCTCATCACCCCGTCGCGGAAGTAGTGAACGCCGGTCGCGCGCCCGGTGCGCTCGTCGTAGGCGATGGACGCGACCATGCTGTCGGCGCGGATCTCAGCGCCGTGCTCGAGCGCGTCCGGGATGTGCGTGATGAGCGGCGAGGCCTTGGCGTTGACCTTGCACCCCTGCAGGCAGAACCCGCGGTAGATGCAGTGCGGGCGATGCCCGAAGCGGCCGTTGGTGATGGCGACGGGGCCCACCCTGGCCGTGACGCCGGCGGCGAGCGCGCCGCGGAGGAAGGTCTCGCCGTTGCCGGAGACCGGATGCGCGGTGTGCGGATACGTGTGCGGGTCGCCCCACGGCCAGTCCTCGCCGGCGACCGGCAGCTCGTTCTCGATGTCGCCGTAGTACCCGGCGAGATCCTCGTAGGCGATCGGCCAGTCGGCGCCGACGCCATCCACGCTGAGCGTGTGGAAGTCGCTCGGATGGAAGCGCGGGGTGTACCCGGCGTAGTGGACCATCGACCCGCCGACGCCGCGCCCCGAGTTGTTCGACCCGAGCGGCACCGGGTCGCCGCCGCCGATCTGCCGCGGCTCGGTCCAGTAGAGGTGATGCGAGCCGGCCTCGTCGCTGACCCAGTCGCGCTCCGGATCCCAGAACGGGCCGGCGTCGAAGGCGACCGCGCTCCAGCCGGCGCGGGCGAGACGCTGCAGCAGCACGGAGCCGCCGGCGCCGCAGCCCACGATGGCGATGTCCACCTCGTCCTCGTCGGCGAAGCGTCGCATCCCGTCGAGGAGGTCAGGACGGGTGCGCGAGCCGTCGGGGGTCAGCAGCCAGGCGGAGGCGTTCCGGTCGCGCACCGCCGACGCGCTCACGACCCGCCCCCGACCCGCGTGGCCGGGAGCTCGGCGGGATGCGCGTCCGCGACCTCGAACGGCTCGCGCTTGCCGACGCCGAGGTTCTTGTAGCCGCGCGGGTAGGCCGGTCCGTCGAAGCCGATCTCGTCCCAGGCGTCGGGATGGCTGTAGAACGCGGTGCAGGCGTACCGGGTCCACAAACTCCAGACCTGGCCGCGGTGGAACCCGCGCCAGTCGCCGTCGCCGCTGCGGATGGTCTCCAGCAGAGCGCGGCGCTCGTCGCGGTCGCACTCGGCGAAGGTGCAGCCGCGCGCCTCACGGGCGTCGTCGTCCAGGGCGGCCAGCGTGCGGTGCCAGGCGTCGCCGTCGATCGGCATGCTGTCGTAGTGCCAGCCGTCGGTCTGGCTCTCGGCGAGCCGCGCATCCACCAGTGCGGTGATCGGGACGCGACCGGGGCCCTCCTGGTCGAGCAGCTCGTCGAACAGCGCGGTGGCGGCGGCCTGCTCGACGACGTCGAAGAAGCGGATGTCCGACGGGCGCCCCACGCGCGCCATCACGACCGAGCGGGTGGCGTCGTCCCAGTGGTCCGCCTGGTCGAGCACGCGGAACCCGGGGAAGCGCACGGGGACGGATGTCCCGCGCTGCACCGGCGGCGTGCCGGCCTCGGGCGAGCTCACTTCTCGCGCCTCAGGATCGCGGCGAGCAGGCCCATCCCGCCGACCACCGTGACCAGCAGCGGCGCGAGCAGCGGCGGCCCCATCTCGAGGTTGTACATGAGGTTGCGCCAGCCGCCGGGCTTCTGCGCCACGCCGCGGGCATGGAGGTAGGTGCCCTGCAGACCGTTGGCGACGATGGTCGCGGCGGCGATCGGCAGCAGTGTCTTGGCGGCGCGCTTGCTGAAAACGCCGGCCACTCCGGCGATCGCGCCGACCGGTCCGAGGACGACCGGGGCCCACATCCACGGGTTGCCGAAGCTCGCCTTGTCGTGCTCGAAGTAGATCTCGGCGGCGGTCACCAGCGACCCGGCCGCCGTCAGCCCCGAGAGCGAGCGCTCGAAGCGTCCGGTCTCGATGTTGCGCACCAACCGGTCGATCCCGTGCACGGCGGTGCGCTCCCGCTTGCGTGCGCTCATCCGTCCTCCTTCTCCTTCTTCTGCGCCTCCGCTGCCTGGCGGAACGGCGCTTTCGGGTCGCCGAACGTCCCGAGCGGCGCCTCGTCGCGGGGAGTCAGGCCGTTCCCGATCCAGCCGAGCACCAGGCGCAGCCGGCGGCCCGGGTTCGGCAGGGCGAGGGCGTGGTAGACCTTGTCGACCGCCCAGGCCGGGACACCGCGCAGCGGGACGCCGCGCAGCACCGCGGCCCCGCGCATTCCGCCGTAGCTGGCCAGTGTCCCGAGCGACCGGTGGCGGTACTCCTCCGGTGCGTGGCCGTCGAGCGCGAGCTTCAGGTTCCGCGCGAGCACCCGCGCCTGGCGGATCGCGTTCTGCGCGTTCGGCGGGTAGTAGGCGGGCTGCTTCTGGGCCGTGAGGTCGGGCACCTGTGCGTCGTCGCCCACGCCCCAGGCGCCGTCGACCGGGGTGTCGTCGCGGACGACGCGCAGGCACGCGTCGCACTGCACGTGTCCCTTCGGGCCGCGGGGGACATCCGTGCGGTCCAGCACCGGGTTGGGCGTGACACCGGCGACCCAGACGATGGTGTCCGAGGGATGCGTCTCGCCGTTGTTCAGCGCGACGTCGCCGTTCTCGCAGCTCGTCATCTCGGTGTGCAGCAGCACCCGGATGCCGCGGCGGCGCAGCAGGCGGAGCGTCCAGGCGGAGAGCGGCTCGGTGAGCTCGGCGGCGACCCGTCCGGCGGCCTCGACGAGCAGCCACTCCATGCGCTCGCCGTCGAGCTCGCGGTAGCGGTCGAGCTCGGATGCGGCGAGCCGCTGCAGTTCGGCGATCGCCTCGACGCCGGTGTAGCCCCCGCCGACGAACACGAACGTCAGCGCGCGCCGCCGCTCGGCCGGGTCGCTCGTCGCGGCGGCGAAGCGGATGCGCCCGAGCACGTGATCGCGCAGGTAGCCGGCCTCCTCGACGGTGGAGAAGCCGATCGCGTTCTCGACGAGGCCGGGGATGGGCAGGGTCTTCGTGACCGCGCCGAGGGCGAAGACGACGTGATCGTACGAGAGCGCCCGCTCCGTCCCGTCGAGCGATCGGATCACGGCGATCTTCGCGGTGGTGTCCACCGAGGCGACGGTGCCGGAGACGAGCTCCGCGTCCCGCAGTGGCCGCCGCAACGGCACCACGGCGTCGCGCGCCTGCGTCTCGCCGCCCGCGACCTCCGGCAGCAGCGGCTTGTACGTCAGGTAGGGCTGCGGGTCGACGACGGTCAGCCGGATGCGGTTCGCGGCGGCCTCCCGCCGGAGGTCGCGGGCGACCGTGAAG
>JAEWJG010000406.1 GCA_023386675.1 Actinomycetes bacterium | reverse complement strand
GCCCGGAGCCGTGCTGCGCCGCGCGACCGAATGGCTGCTCGGCGGCGACACCGACGTCGACCTGCTCGTCGCGGAGGTCGTCGCGGCGGCCCGCACGCTGCCCGATGACCGGGACGCCGACACCGTCCGGATGCTGGACGCCGCGTTCCCGGGCGACCCGGGGATCGTGCTCGCCCTGCTCCTCAACCGCGCGACCCTGCGCCCCGGCGAGGTGCTCTACCTTCCCGCCGGCAACATCCACGCGTACCTGCGCGGGCTCGGGATCGAACTGATGGCCGCGTCCGACAACGTGCTGCGCGGCGGTCTCACGCGCAAGCGCATCGACGTGCCGGAGCTCGTGTCGGTGCTCGACTTCTCCCCCATCCACGCGACCCCGCTGGCCCCGGAGCACCCGGAGCCAGGCGTCGAGGTGTTCCGTCCGGACGTCCCCGACTTCCAGCTCGCGCGGGTCGTGCTCGACGGCGAGGTCGCGGAGGCCCGGCTCGACCTGCCCGGCACCGCGATCGCCCTCTGCACCGACGGCACGGTGAGCCTGGCCGGCGCATCCGGGAGCATTACGCTCCGCCGCGGCGAGGCGACCGTCGTGACCGCGGACGAAGGCGCTGTGACCGCCGCGAACGGCCCGGGCACCGTGTTCGTCGCCACCCCGAACCGGTGAGCTATCCTTCGGGGGTGACGAGCCCGACCCCCGCCCTAGGCGCCCGCATCCGCGCCGCCCGGGCGGTCAGGGGGACCGGCGAGTCGATCTTCGCCGCCGTCGCGCTGTTCACGTTGTTCGCGGGCGAGTTCTGGCGGGATGTGATCAGCTGGCCGGGGTACTTCGTGCTCGCCGCCGCTCTCGCTGTCATCAGCGCCGTCCTCCTGGTGCGGTCGCGCCCGGCGTTCCGCTGGCGCACGACGCCGAAGACGCTGCTGCTGTTCCTCGCTCTGGCCGTGGTGTCCATCGCCTGGTCGGCGTACCCGGGTGCCAGCGCGCTCGGGGTGGTCGCCCAGCTCGCGACGACCCTCGGCGGGCTGTTCCTCGGCCTCCGGCTGTCGACCGCCGGCCTGCTGAACGCCCTCGGCAACGCCTTCCGCTGGATCATCGGGCTGTCCCTGCTGTTCGAGTTCGTGGTCGCGGTGTTCGTCCGTCACCCGGTGCTCCCGCTCACGCCGGTCCAGGCCGTGCCCTCCGGCAAGCTGCCCTCGGCCTTCTACTGGAGCCGCGACCTCCTGTTCCACGGCGGTCCCATCCAGGGCATCGTGGGGAACAGCAACCTGCTCGCGATGATCGCGCTGCTCGCGATCGTCGTGTTCGCCATCCAGCGGGCCGACCGGACGCTGCGCCGCGGGTCCGCGACGACCTGGCTGGTGCTCGCCGTGCTCACGCTCGCATTGACCCGCTCCGCCACGGTGATCGCGGCCGCGCTGGCGACGGCGGTCGTCCTGGGCTTCGCCCTGTGGACGCGGCGGGTGGGACCGGAGCGGCGCACGCCCGTCTACGTGGTCGCGATCGTCTTCGTCGCCGCACTGGTCGTGCTGGTCTCCGTGTTCGCGTCCCGTATCCCGGCGCTGTTCGGCAAGAGCGAGGATCTCACCGGCCGGCTCGACATCTGGAACGCCGTGATCGGCCTGGCCCAGCAGCGCCCCGTCTTCGGCTGGGGATGGATCAGCTACTGGGCGCCGTGGGTCAAGCCGTTCGAGGGCCTCGCCACGCGGAACGGCGTGGAGTACCTGCAGGCGCACAACGCGTGGCTCGACGTCTGGCTGCAGCTCGGGATCGTCGGTCTGATCGTCTTCATCCTCCTGGTGGCCACGACGTTCGGGCGCAGCTGGTTCCTCGCCGTCGACCGTCCGCGGTGGACCGTCGTCGACGACAGGCCGTACACCGCGACATCTCTCCTGCCCCTGCTGCTCATGGCCGCGCTGATCGCTCAGAGCTTCGCCGAGAGCCGGCTGCTCATCGAGGGCGGCTGGGCACTGCTGGTCGCTGTGGCCGTGTCCACGAAACGTCCTGTGCCGGATGCCGTCATAAAACGGTAGACCACCTCGTCTCCCCTAATGAGGGCTCATCTCGAGTCCCACAGGGAAAGGATGACGCGTGTCACCACGAACCATGGGGCTGGCCGTGCTTGCCGGCGCCGTCGCACTGGCAGCAGGAGTCGCGGGTGTCGCCCTGGCGTCGTCAGCGAACGCTGCATCGACCAATTCGCTCGTCGGTGCGAAGTACGTCGCCCTCGGCGACTCCTACTCCGCAGGGCTCGGTCTTCCGCCGTACTCCGCAACGCCTTCCCCTGGCTGCCTGCAGTCCACCAACGGCATCGCCGAGCAGGTTGCAGCGAAGTATCAGCTAGCCCTGACCGACGTCAGCTGCAGCGGCGCAACGATCGCGAACGTACTGTCCACCGCCCAGACGGTCACCGGCGGCGGCAGCGTGCCCGCGCAACTCGATGCCGTCACGCCCGACACCGCGCTCGTCTCCCTCGTGATCGGCGGCAATGACGCCGGTTTCAGCACCGTCCTTCCGACGTGCGCGGCGGCGTCGGCCAACGGTCCTCTGCTGCTCGATCCCACGGCCGCCAGCTGCGCGGCGAAGTACGGGAGCCAGCTGACGGCGGCCATCCAGGGTGCAGTCGCACCCGCCCTCGATGCACTCCTTGCCGCCATCCACCAGAAGGCGCCGAATGCGACAGTCGTCCTTCTGGGCTATCCGAGCCTGTCTCCGACGGATGCCCATGCCCCCGCTGCCGGATGTTTCAGCTCCGCACTCGGGACGGGGCAGCCTCCATTCCCGCAGAACGCGTTCCCTTTCACGACGACCGACCGTAGCTACATCGCCGATCTGAGCGCGCAACTGGACGCGGCCCAGCAGACGGCTGCGACCAAGAACGGCGCGATCTTCGTGTCCAACCTCGCTTCGACGGATGCCCACACGCCGTGCGCCGGCACCGCCGACCTGTGGGTCAACGGCATCAGCCTCACCGCGCTGGCTCCGCCAAGCGTCGAACTCGGGTCCTTGCACCCCAACGCAACAGGTGCGGCGTTCCTGGCCGAGCAACTGGCGGTCGAGTTCGAGAAGACAGCAGCTGAGCCCACGGTCCCGAGCACTGTCACGCCCGAAGCCCCGCCGGCCAACACAGGCACTGACGTCCATGCCGCCGCGACGGGACCCACCGCATCGCTCGCCGCAACCGGCAGTGACGGGGTCCCGCAACTTGTCGGCGCCGTCGTCGTTGCCGGCGTCGGTATCGTCCTGCTCATCGGCCGACGCCGGCTCCGCTCCAGCTGACCGCGCGGGAAGGACACCTCGGGGCACGGGAACGGGTAACCGTCAGGTGTCCCGCCCGTCCTCGCGCGGAGCCGCCCATAGAATCGACGACATGGCAACGCCCCGACGGACCCTGGTGCCGCCCGCGGTGACCGAGTTCCTGGGCTCCGCCCGCTTCACCTCGACACTCGCCCTGCTCGCGGTGATCACCGGGTTCTCCACGCACGCCATCCGGGCGCTGATCGGCTGGCCGGGGCTCATCGGCGCGCTGGCCGTCCTCGTGGCGCTGGCCGCGGTGTCGTTCGCCGCGCAGTGGCGCTTGATCGAATGGCACGGGCTGCTTCCGATCTCGGCGCTCGTCTTCGTCGGCTGGTGCGCGCTGTCCATCCTGTGGAGCCAGTACCAGTGGGCGACGTCGGGCGCGGTCATCTACCAGCTGATCTTCGCGTTCCTGGCGGTGTACATCGCGCTGGTGCGGGACGCCATCCAGATCGTCCGGGTGGTCGGAGACGCGCTCCGGTTCCTGCTGACCCTGTCGCTCTCGCTCGAGGTACTGAGCGGGCTGTTGATCGACGCGCCGCTGAAGTTCCTCGCTATCCAGGGCAACATCGCCGCGGGCGGGCCGATCCAGGGTCTGTTCGGCACGCGCAACCAGCTGAGCATCGTCGCGCTCATCGCGTTCGTGACCTTCCTGGTCGAGCTGCGGACCCGGTCGGTCCGGCCGCCGGTGGCCGCCTACTCGATCACCCTCGCAGCGCTCTGCATCCTGCTGGCCCACTCCCCCGTCATCGCGGCCGTATCGGTCGTCGTCGGGCTGGCGACCCTCGCGCTGTTCCTGCTGCGGAAGGCGCCGGCGGGTCAGCGCGTCTATTGGCAGTGGGGACTCGCCCTGCTCACCGTGGCCGTCCTGGTCGTGGCGTACGTCTACCGGACGCGCGTGATCGACCTGCTCAACGCCCGCGCCGACTTCCAGGTGCGGTACCAGCTGTGGATCCAGATCTGGCAGCTCATCCCGGTGCAGCAGATCGTCGGCTGGGGCTGGATCGGGTCGTGGCCGAACGATGTCTACCCGTTCACCGCCATCGAGGCGAACACCGGCGTCTACCATGCGAACGGCCTGAACGCGTATCTGGACGTCTACCTCCAGGTCGGCTTCATCGGCCTCCTGCTTTTCGTCGCGCTCATCGCGCTCGCGTTCGGCCGATCGTGGCTGCTCGCCTCCAACCGCCGCAGCACGGTCTACGCGTGGGCCCCGCTGGTGCTCGTCGCGCTGCTGGTGACCAGCGTCTTCGAGAGCTCGATCCTGGTGGAGTCGGGATGGATGCTGCTCGTCATCTGCACCGTCAAGGCGTCGCAGGGCATGAGCTGGCGCCTTCGGCTGCCGCACCGCGACGCGGCCTGACGGGGCACGCCGACGGGGCCACCCGACGCGGCCACCTGACGGGGCCACTCGACGGGGCCACCCGACGGGGGCGCTGACGTCACACGGTCAGCGCGCGAACGAACGGCGGTGCACGCGCAGGCCTCGCACGAGACCCGCCCAGAACACAGCGCCGAACGGGACCACATACGTCAGGTAGGCCGCGACCGCCCGGCCGGGTGCACGCCGCACCGCCGCGGCGGCCGCCGGGGCGAGCAGCCCCACCACGACGAGGCCCAGGATGAGCCACACCAGCCACCACACGCCGAAGACGATCGCCGGCACCAGCGCCAGCACCGCGAGCACCGGCAGCACCGCCAGGGCGATGAGGGCGACGTTGCGCACCGTCCCGGTTCCGGCGTAGCTGTCGACGAACAACGTCCCGCGGTCGTAGGCGTGGCGCAGGAAGCCGCGCACGGTGGTGCGCGGCCGGTACAGCGCGCGGAACCCGGGGTCGAGACGCAGC
>JAEWJG010000319.1 GCA_023386675.1 Actinomycetes bacterium | reverse complement strand
CCACCCGCGGGGTGGCACCGAATTTACCTGCACTTCACGGGGTGGATTCGGGGAGGTCGTAGGGTCGGGGGGTGACGATTCTGCGGGAGCTCGGGCCCACGGTGCTTGGCGTCGCGGTGCTGGCGCTCGTGGCGGTGGGCGTGCTCGCCGTGTACCGCGTGCCGCATCGGTGGGCTCCGGCGCTCGCCATCCTGCGCGGGGCGGCGCAGCTCGCGGTGATCAGCGTCATCCTGGCCGGGGTCATCACCGATCCGGTGTGGGTGGCGCTCGCGCTGCTCGTCATGTTCTCGGTCGCGGCATCCACCGCCACGCACCGGATCGGCTGGTCGCGCGACCACGCCCTGATGATGGCCACGGCGATGGCCACCGGCGTGATCGTGTCGTTCTCGGTCGTCTTCCTGACGGGCGCGATCGCCTTCGACGCCCGGTACGCCCTCGCGATCGGCGGCATCGTCATCGGCAACTCCATGAGCATCGCGACGCTCGCCGGCCGCCGCTTCACCGAGGCCGTCGGCGACCACTGGGAGGAGGTGGAGGGCTGGCTCGCGCTGGGTGCGACGCCACGGCAGTCCACGCTCGAGCAGGCGCGCACGGCGGTCTATTCGGCCCTCATCCCGTCCGTCGACCAGACGAAGACGACCGGTCTGGTGACGCTCCCCGGCGCGTTCGTCGGTGCGATCTTCGGTGGAGTGTCGCCGCTGGAGGCCGGAAGGTTCCAGGTGGTCGTGCTCGCGGCGATCATGGCGGCCGGCGCCATCACCGCGGTGATCGTGTCCGCGTGGCTGGCCCCGGTCAGGGTCAAGCCGGCCGCGCTGCGCTGAGAGCGCGACACACCCGCCCTTTCAACGTTGTAAAGTCAGGTGACGCACGCGCGAAAGGGGAGCATCCATGGCTGCGACGATGCACGATGTCAGCCGGCTCGCCGGCGTGTCGATCAAGACGGTGTCGAACGTCATCAACGACTACCCGTACGTGCGCGAGGAGACTCGGCGCAAGGTGCTCGACGCTATCGACACCCTCGGTTACACGCCGAACCTGTCGGCGCGCAGCCTTCGGTCCGGCAGGACCAACGTCATCTCGCTGATGATCCCCGACCTCCGCAACGCCTACTTCGCCGAGCTCGCCGACTCCGTGATGCGCGCGGCCGCCGAGCGCGGACTGGCAGTGCTGATCGAGCAGTTTGGCGACGACCGGCAGCATGAGATCGACGTGCTGCGGCAGCCGCGCGCCCGGATGGTGGACGGAGTGCTCTACAGCGTCCTGACTCTCGACCAGTCGGATGTCGACCTGATCGCCGAGCTGACGACGCCGGTCGTCCTCCTCGGCGACCGGCATCTGGGCGGACCGCGCGATCACGTGACCATGCGCAACACGGAGGGCGCGCGGGCGGCGACTGAGCACCTCCTCGCGTCCGGACGTCGGCGGATCGTCGCGCTCGGCGCGCACCCGGGCGAGCAGATCGGCTCGGCCGCCCTGCGTCTCGAGGGGTACCGGCAGGCGATCGAGGGAGCCGGACTGCCGTACGACGAGGCGCTCGTCGTCCCGGTCGGTTCGTGGCACCGCCGCAACGGCGCGGAGGGAATGCGCGACTTCCTCGCGACCAATATCGACTTCGACGCCGTGGTCGCGTTCAACGACGCGATCGCCCTCGGCGCGCTGCGCGTGCTGCAGGAGGAGGGGATGCGCATCCCCCAGGATGTGGCGGTGGTCGGGTTCGACGACATCGACGAGACGCAGTACTCCATGCCCACGCTTTCGACCATCGACCCCGGCCGTGAGGAGATCGCCCGCACCGCCGTCGATCTGCTGCTGCGGCGCATCGAGGGCTCGCAGGAGGTGTTCGTGCCGGAGGAGATCGCGGTGCCGTTCCGCCTGGTCGAGCGCGAGTCCACGAGCGCGTGAGAAAAACCATTTGACACGGTCACATCCGTCCCGCATCATGGTCTCTACAACGTTGTAGTACAACGTTGTAGACAAGGGTGTCACACACCGCGAAGGGAATCCAATGAAGAAGCTCCTTGCAGCGGGCGGCGTGATCGCGGTTGCGGTCGCGGCGCTCACCGGATGTTCCGAAGGCGGCGGCGCTGCGGCCAGCTGCCAGAACAAGATCATCAACTCCGACGCCAAGCTGGTCACCATGTGGGCCTGGTATCCGAACTTCGAGCCGGTCGTCGACCAGTTCAACAAGACACACAAAGACGTCCAGATCTGCTGGACGAACACAGGCGCGGGAAACGACGAGTACACCAAGTTCTCGACCGCCATCCAGGCCGGATCCGGCGCTCCGGACGTCGTCATGCTCGAGAGCGAGGTCGTCCCCAGCTACATCGCCGACGGCTCCATCGTGAACCTCAGCAAGCTCGGCGCCGACAAGGTCAAGACCAACTACTCGGAGGGCGCCTGGAGCGACGTGAGCAACGGCGGAGACGCCTATGCGATCCCGGTCGACGGCGGCCCGGTCGGCCTGCTCTACCGCAAGGACCTCTTCGACAAGTACGGCCTGACCGTTCCGACCACCTGGGACGAGTACGCGGCGGACGCCGAGAAGATCAAAGCGGCGACCGGCGGCAAGACGCTCATGACCGACTTCCCGGGCAACGGACGCGCCTACCAGACCGCGCTCTTCGCGCAGGCCGGTGCCGCCCCGTTCGAGCTGAGCGGCAAGCAGGACATCAAGGTCGACCTGAACGATCAGGCGAGCCAGAAGGTGCTCACCTACTGGAACGACCTCGTGCAGAAGAAGGAGGTGGGCACCGAGGACTCCTCGACCACCGACTACAACACGCACCTGGTCAATGGGACGTACGCCTCCGTCATCGCGGCGGCCTGGCTGCCCGGCTACCTGCAGGGCTTCACCGGCGCCGACAAGACGGCCAAGTGGGCAGTCGCGCCGGTCCCGCAGTGGGACACGGCCAATCCCGTGCAGATCAACATCGGCGGCTCGGCCTTCGCCGTGAGCAAGCAGGCGTCGGACCAGAAGGCCGCGGCGAAGGTCGCGACCGAGATCTTCGGCACCGAGGAGGCATGGAAGATCGGCATCGAGAAGGCGGCGCTGTTCCCGCTGTGGAAGCCGATCCTCGAGTCCAATTACTTCACCTCGAAGGCGTACCCGTTCTTCGGCGGCCAGCAGATCAACCAAGACGTCTTCCTCACCGCGGCGAAGGACTACAAGGGCTTCCAGTTCAGCCCGTTCCAGAACCTCGTCTACGACAAGCTCACCGACGCGGTCAACGCAACCAACAAGGGCAAGTCGACTCCCGAGGCCGCGCTCAAGACCTACCAGCAGGCCGTCGTGAGCTACGCCAAGCAGCAGGGCTACACCGTCAAGTGACCGAGTGGATGCGGTGGCCGCCGTGCAGAGCGGCCGCCGCCTCCACTCCCTCCGTTCCACCCGCACCACATCTCGAAGGGGTTCACCGATGACCCAGACCGCCGTCGCACCGCCGCGACAGCGCACGTCGCGCAGCACCCGCCGACGCGACCTCGTCAGCCTGCGCCGGGCGCGGTGGGGCTGGGCGTTCACCGCTCCGTTCGCCGTGTTCCTCGTGGCGTTCCTGCTCATCCCGCTCGTGTACGCGTTCGTGCTGAGCCTGCAGAACACGACGCTCGCCGGCGGCACCTCGTGGGTCGGCTTCGCCAACTACGCGAAGGCGTTCACCGACCCGCTGTTCCTCGACGGCGTGTGGCGCGTGCTGCTCTTCGCCATCGTCATGATCCCGGCGCAGATGGTCGTCGCGCTCATCGCCGCGCTGCTGATCGACGCGCTGACCACCCGGTTCGCGAGGATCTCGCGGCTGCTGATCTTCGTGCCCTACGCCGTGCCGGTCGTCATCGGCGCGCTGATGTGGGGCTTCCTCTACAGCCCGAGCTTCGGCCCGGCGCAGGAGCTGTTCGGCCTCGTCGGCCTGCAGGCGCCCAACTTCTTCTCCGACCAGAACGTCTTCGGCTCGCTGGTCAACATCGTGACCTGGCAGTGGGCCGGCTATTACATGATCATCATCTACGCGGCTCTGCAGGGCGTCGACCCGTCGATCTACGAGGCGGCCCGCGTGGACGGGGCCAACGCCTGGCAGATCGCGCTGCGGATCAAGGTGCCGATGGTGGCCTCCTCGCTGCTGCTCGTGCTGGTGTTCGCGCTGATCGGCACGCTGCAGTTCTTCAACGAACCGCAGATGCTGCGCGGGATGGCGTCCGGCTCGATCACCTCCAACTACACGCCGAACATCTACGCGTATACGGTCGCGTTCTCCTACCACCAGTTCAACTATGCGTCGGCGATCGCTTTCGCCCTCGGCCTAGTGATCTTCGTCGGGTCGTACGCGTTCATGTTCGCCACGCGCAAGAGAAGTGGACTCATGAAATGACCGCTCAGCTCGCAGAACCGGCTGCCGACACGCGCAGCATCCGCACCGGACGCCCCGCCCGGGCCCGACGGGACGCACCCGTCGGCCGCCGCACCGGCAATCGGGTCATCCCGCACATCATCCTCGCCGCTTTCATCGTCTACTTCGCCCTGCCGTTCTGGTGGTTGATCGTCGCCAGCACCAAGAGCCAGCAGACACTGTTCGACGGCAAGACGAGCCCGCTGTGGTTCGGCGGGAAGTTCGACCTGTTCTCGAACCTGTCGTCGCTTTTCACCTACTCCGGCGGCCTGTACGCGCACTGGCTCGGCAACTCGTTCCTGTACGCCATCGCCGGCGGGGTCGGCGCGACCGTGCTGTCCGTGCTGGCCGGGTACGGCTTCTCGATGTTCGGGTTCCGTGGACGAAGGCTCTTCTTCGCGATCGTGCTCGGGTCGGTGATGATCCCGGCGACGGTGCTCGTCATCCCGCTGTTCGTGCTGATGAGCGGGGCGCACCTGACCAACACGATGTGGGCGGTCATTCTGCCGTCGATGCTCAACCCGTTCGCGGTCTACCTCATGAAGGTCTACACCGACGAGGCGATCCCGCCGGAGATGGTGGATGCGGCCCGCGTCGACGGGGCAGGCGAGCTGCGGATCTTCGCCCGAGTGGCGCTGCCGCTCATGCGGCCGGCGGTGGTGACGGTCCTGCTGCTGTCGATCGTCGGCACCTGGAACAACTTCTTCCTGCCGTTGGTCATGTTCTCAAACCCGCAGCTCTTCCCGGTGACTGTCGGCCTTGGCGCGCTACAGGCGCAGGCGCAGGTGAACACCGGCGGCCAGTCGCTGTGGAACCTCGTCATCACG
>JAEWJG010000289.1 GCA_023386675.1 Actinomycetes bacterium | reverse complement strand
CCCTGGACGCGGCGGGCGCGACGCACACGCTGGTCCGCGTCCCGGGAAGCTTCGAGCTGCCGGTCGTCAGCAAGGCGGCGCTCGAGGCCGGCGCGGACGCGGTCGTGGCGCTCGGCGTCATCATCCGCGGCGGCACGCCGCACTTCGAGTACGTGTCGGCGGCCGCCACCGACGGTCTCACCCGCGTCGCGCTCGACACCGGCAAGCCGGTCGGCTTCGGCGTCCTGACCTTGGACGACGAGAAGCAGGGCATCGACCGCTCCGGGCTGCCCGGGTCGAAGGAGGACAAGGGCGCCGAGGCGGCGCACGCGGCGCTCGCGACCGCGGTGGCGCTGCGGGCGGTGCGGGGCTGAGGTCTCAGCTCCGCCAGGGCATGTGCTGGAGTGCCCAGGTGTTGCCGTCCGGATCGGCGAACCAGGCGTAGAGGACGCCGCCCATGTCCTGGACCGGTCCCACGTCGACGCCACGCTCGATCAGCCCGGCGCGGGCGGCCTCCATGTCGGCGACGACGAGGTGAAGCCCACGGAGTGAGCCCGGCTGCATCCCTGTGCCTCCCATACCCTCCGTCATGTTGACCGAGCAATGGGAGCCCGGCGGCGTGAGCTGGACGACGCGGACCCCCGGCGCTGGGCGTACATCCACATCCACGGCGAAGCCGGCTCGGTCGCGGTAGAACTCGATCGACCGGTCGATGTCGCTCACCGGCAGCATCACCAGTTCCAGCATCATCGCTCCGGGCGGCACGGGCAGTGCGGTGGTGTCCATTCGATCTCCTTTCGGTGGTGCGCGGGTGTCAGCGGACGTCGTAGGTCAGGTGCGTCGCGAAGGGCGTCACCACGACGTCCCGCTGCACGAGTTCGCGGCGCACCGCATCCCGGAACAGCGGGTCGCCCGCTCCGAGGATCAGCGGTGACAGGTGGAGGCTGAGCACGTCGACGAGGCCCGCGGCGACGGCGGAGCCGATCAGCGCTCCGCCGCCCATGAGGACGACGTCGAGCTCTCGGCCTGTCGCCGCCGACCGCTCCTCGGCGGACGCCCGCGCGAGTTCGATCGCAGCTGCGAGACCTGCCGTCACGAACGTGAAGTCGAGGTTCATCAGCCGCCTGTGCTCGGGAGGGTTCGACGTCACCACGAAGAACGGCGGGCGGCCGACCTCGTGGGCGCCGTAACCGAGTTCGTCGCTCCATCCGCCCGGGCCGTCGATGACGTCGAAAAGGTTGCGGCCCATGATGACCGCGCCGGAGCGCTCCGTCCCCTCCTTCAGGATGCGGTCCTCGGCGGGGTCGCCGGCGAACACCCAGCGGTGGAGCGCCTCTCCCCCGTCTCCGAGCCCGTTGCCCGGGCCGGCGTTCGGGCCGGTGACGAAGCCGTCCAGCGAGACCGTGATGTCGGCCACGATGCGGGTCATGCCCGTCACTCCCCCGCCAGCAGTTCGTCGAGCTTCTCGAAGCCCTCGCGGACGCCGTGCTCCATGCCGCTCTCGATCATCTGCTCGAGAGCCTCTCGCGAGGTCATCACCGACCGGCCCGACAGGCGGGTGCGGCCGCCGGGTAGCGCCTCGAAGCGCATCCGGTCGAGGCTCACCTCGCCGGGGGCGCCCAGCCACTCGAAGGTCTGGATGATCTGCTCGTTCTCCTCCACGGTGTGGAACGTGCCGCGGAACGCGTAGACGGTGCCGTCCGTGTCGTGCGACTCGTACGCCCAGGTGCCGCCGGAGCGGAAGTCCCACTCCGTGATGACGTTGCGCAGGCGGCGCGGGCCGATCCACTGCGCGAACAGCTCGGGGTCGGCGTAGGCGTGGAAGACGGCGTCGACCGGTGCCTCGAACTCGCGGGTGAGGTCGGCGTAGGAGGTGCCCTCGACGGCCTCGATGGTGACGGGGTTGCTCATGATTCCTTCTCCTTGGTGGAGTCGTTTGAGTGCTTCAGGACGGCGTCGAGCCGGCGGAACTGCGCCTCCGCCTCGAGCCGGTAGCGGTCGATCCAGGAGGTCAGCCGCTCCAGGGCGGCGGCATCCAGGTGGACCGGGCGGCGCTGCGCCTCGCGGCTGCGCCAGACGAGGCCGGCCGCCTCCAGCACGCTGATGTGCTTGGAGACCGCCTGCAGCGAGATGGCGAAGGGCTCCGCCAGCTCGTTCACGGTCGCGGGCCCCCGGCTCAGCCGGGCGATCATCGCCCGACGGACCGGATCGGCCAGTGCCGCGAACGCCCGGTCGAGCGCTCCGTCATCCTGCATCATCAACCTTCGGGTTAATCAACCAACTTGTTGAATACAACGGTAGGACGAACGGCCGCCCAGCACAAGAGGGAACCGGTTACGGCTTCCAGACCATGAGCACGACGACCGCGACGAGCAGCAGGCTCGCGACGCCGGAGCCCGCGGCGATCTGCGGATAGCGCGAAGCGGTCCCGTCGCGCAGCGCCTCCCCCGCCCGGCGCATGGCCGGCACGACGACGAACAGCGTGAGACCGAGGGCGACGACGTACAGGATGATGGACCATAGGATCCACGGGGTCGTGACGCTCAGTTCGTACTTCTTGTCCGCGAGGCCCATGACGCCGAAACCGAACAGCACGACCAGGAGCGACAGCAGCGACAGCAGGTTGGTCGACTTCGCCAGCGTCTCGACCTGGCGGGCGTCACCCCCACGGACGGCGCGCATCGTCGTCATCGGGAGGATGGCCATCGGCCCGACGATGAAGACCGCGGCGACGACGTGCAGGACAGCGAACAGCGTTTCCATGCCTCCAGCGTATCGAGCGGCCGCGGATTCGGCGGACCCCCGGACCGCGCCTAGGGTAGAACGTGCGCCACAAGCGCTGCCCGTTCTTCCGCCCATGCGCGCCTTCCGCCCGACCGACGCCGCGCCCGCCATGCGGCCCTCTCGCACTCTCTCCGGAAGCTCAGTACACGCATGTCCACGACGGCCACCGTCACCACCACCGCTGCGCCCGCGAACTCCCGCGGCCGCGTCATCCTCGCCAGCCTCATCGGCACGTCGATCGAGTTCTACGACTTCTACGTCTATGCGACCGCCGCTGTCCTGGTGTTCCCCGCGCTCTTCTTCACGAGCGAGGACCCGACCACGGCGCTCCTCGCCTCCTTCGCCGTCTTCGGCGTCGCGTTCATCGCCCGCCCGGTCGGCTCCATCCTGTTCGGGCACTTCGGCGACCGCATCGGCCGCAAGGGCACCCTCGTCGGCTCGCTGCTCACCATGGGCATCGCGACCGTCCTCATCGGCTGCCTGCCGACCGCGCAGGTCCCCGGCTGGGAGTTCTGGGCGCCCTTCCTCCTCGTCGTGATGCGCTTCTGCCAGGGCCTCGGGCTCGGCGGCGAGTGGAGCGGCGCGGCCCTGCTGGCGACCGAGAACGCCCCGGCCGGCAAGCGCGCCATCTACGGGACGTTCCCGCAGCTCGGCGCGCCGATCGGTTTCATCGTGGCGAACGTGCTGTTCCTCATCCTGAGCCTGACCATCGCACCGGAGGCGTTCGCCGCCTGGGGCTGGCGCATCCCGTTCCTGCTGAGCGCGGTACTGGTCATCATCGGCCTGTGGGTGCGGCTCAAGCTGGTCGAGACGCCCGCGTTCCAGAAGGTCGTGGACACCGGCGAGGTCGCCAAGCTGCCGCTCGCGCGCGTGTTCCGCAGCAGCTGGCGGCAGATCATCCTCGGCACGTTCATCATGCTGGCCACCTACGTGCTCTTCTACCTGATGACCGCGTTCACGCTCACCTACGGCACCACCGCGGCGACCACGGAGCAGGCGCAGGCCGCTGCGGCGAAGGCGGGCAAGACGTTCTCGGCCGCCACCTTCGTGCCGGGTCTCGGCTTCAGCCGCAACGACTTCCTGATCATGCTCATCGTGGGCGTCGTGTTCTTCGGCGTGTTCACGCTGGTCGCCGGCCCCCTCGCCGAGCGCTTCGGGCGCCGGAAGACGCTGATCTGGGTCACCATCGGGATCATCGTGTTCGGCCTCCTGTTCGTCCCGCTGTTCGCGGGTGGCACGGTCGGCACCATGGCGCTGCTCATCATCGGCTTCACGCTGATGGGCCTCACGTTCGGCCCGATGGGCGCCGAGCTGCCGGAGCTGTTCCCGACGAACGTCCGTTACACCGGTTCCGCGATCTCGTACAACCTGTCCAGCGTGCTCGGCGCGGCCGTCGCCCCGACCATCGCGGTCTGGCTGTGGACGATCGCGCACGGCAGCACGATCTGGGTCGGCGTCTACCTGTCGCTGGCCGGCGTGCTCACCCTCATCGCGCTGCTGCTCTCGAAGGAGACGCGCGACGTGGAGTTCACCGACAACGTCAGCTGATCGCTCCGCCCGCCTGCGCGCTCAGTCGAGGAACAGGGCGCGCAGGCGGCGGGTCGTCAGGATGAGGCCGAGCACGATCATCACGGCGAAGTACAGGACGTGCCACAGCATCCCGAGGTCGACCTCGCCGGTCGTCAGGCCGCGGACGAGCTCGACGCCCTGCCAGAGCGGCAGCGCCTTGATGATCACCTGCAGCGCCTCGGGATAGACGGTGATGGGGTAGAACGTCGCCGACAGCAGGAACATCGGCAGCAGGATGAAGTTGATCCAGTCCATCTGCTGGAACGTCTTCATGTAGCTGGTGACGCCCATCCCGAAGCTGGCGAAGCCGAACGCGATCAGCAGCACCGCCGGCAGGGCGAGGATCGCCCACCATGACAGGTTCAGGCCGAGCACCTGCATCACCAGCATGAAACCGGTCGCGTACAGCGCGCCGCGCAGCAGCGCGAGGAGGATCTCGCCGAGCGCGACGTCGAGCGGTCCGAGCGAGGTGGCGAGCATCCCCTCGTACAGCTTGGCGAAGTGCATCTTGAAGAAGACGTTCCACGTCGAGTCGTAGACCGCGCCGTTCATCGCGGCGGTCGCCAGCAGGGCGGGCGCGATGAAGGCGGCGTACGGCACCTCCTGCCCCGACGAGGTCTGGATGGTGCCGACCAGCGAGCCGAAGCCGATGCCGAGCGACAGCAGGTAGAAGATCGGCTCGAAGAAGCCCGAGACGATGACCAGCCAGTTCGTGCTCCGGGTCGCCGACCAGCCGCGCTGCATCACCGAGCGGGCGTTTCCCGCGTACAGCGCGCGCAGCGGGCGGGACCGGGCGGTGGCCGCATCCAGGCGCTGGTCGGTGGCGGTCACTTGTTGAGCCTCCTCGCGGCGATCCGGCGCGCCCACCGCCAGAACACGACGAACAGGGCGGCCAGGTAGACCACGTGCACGGCGGAGAGCCACAGCGGCTCGTCCATGCCGTAGGTGAAGACGCGCGACAGCTCGGTCGAGTGCCAGAGCGGCGAGATCCAGCCGATCCATTGCAGGAACCACGGCATGCTGGTCAACGGGAAGAACGTCCCCGAGAACAGCGACAGCGGCAGCAGCACGAACCGCATGAGCATCGCGATCTGGCCGGAATCCTGTTCGATGGTGGCCACGTAGGCCATGATCGGCGCGCCGAAGGCGAGGCCGCCGAGCGTGCCGATCAGGATGCTGACCCATCCCGACGCGTCGGGCACCGCGCCGAACAGCACCATGAAGGCGTAGTAGACGACGCTCGTGCCGAGCAGGCGCGCCACCACCGAGATGACGATGCCGTCGATGATCTGGCCGGCGGAGATCGGGGAGGCGTTGATGCCGAAGAAGGTCGGGTTCCACTTGAACCCGAGCATCACCGGGTACGTGAACTCCTCGCTCGCGACGGTGACCGCAGCCGTGCAGAGCAGGGCCGGGGCGACGAAGGCGAGGTAGCTGACGCCGTCGACAGCATGCGGACCCATGCTGGCGCTGACGAGGCTGCCGAGCCCCAGACCCATCGCGAGCAGGTAGAGCAGCGGGTTTCCGAAGCCCGTGACCAGGACGGTCTGCAGGTACGACCGCATGACACGGAAGCGGTGCTCGGCCACATACCAGGCGCCGAAGCGCCGGGGGCGCACCGCTGCGGCGACCGCCGTGCGAGCGTCCTCCCCGGTCTCGATCGCGCTCATTCGATCAGGCTCCGTCCGGTCAGGCGCAGGAAGACGTCCTCCAGACTCGACCGGCGCACCAGGCTGGTGAGTGGATGCAGTCCGCGCTCCGCGATGCGCGTGAGCTCGGCCTCGCCGTCCTCGCTGTAGACCAGGATGCGGTCGGGCAGCACCTCGATCCGCTCGCCGATGCCGTCGAGGCGCTCGGCCACCTCCGCGTTGCGCTCGGAGCCGAACCGCACCTCCAGCACCTCACGCGTGGAGTACTCCCGGATGAGCGCCGCGGGCGAACCCTCCGCCATGATCGTGCCCTTGTCGACGACGACCAGTCGGTCGCAGAGCTGCTCGGCCTCATCCATGTAGTGCGTGGTGAGCACGAGCGTCGTGCCCTGCTCCTTGAGCCGGAACAGCCGGTCCCAGAGGATGTGCCGCGCCTGCGGGTCGAGCCCGGTTGTCGGCTCGTCGAGCAGCAGGATGCGCGGGTCGTTGATGAGCGCTCGCGCGATCGTCAGGCGCCGCTTCATGCCGCCGGAGAGGTCGTCGACCTTGGCCTTCGCCTTGTCCTCCAGCTGCGCGAAGGCGAGCAGCTCGTCGGCCCGCCTGCGCACGTGCGCCGACGGCAACCCGAAGTAGCGGCCGTAGACGATGAGGTTGTCGCGCACGCGCAGCTCGGTGTCGAGGTTGTCGGCCTGCGGCACGACGCCGAGCTGGCTGCGGATCTCCGGACCGTAGCGGTCGGGGTCGAGGCCCAGGATGCTGAGCTCGCCGCCCGTACGGGTCGAGACCGCGCCGATCATCCGCATCGTCGTCGACTTGCCCGCGCCGTTGGGGCCGAGCAGCCCGAAGGACTCCCCCGGCTCGACCTCGAAGCTGATGCCGTCCACGGCCGGGAACTCCTTGTACTTCTTGACCAGGTCGCGAGCGGCGATGACGGGCGTCGGCATAGTTCAGCACTGTAGCCGCGACCGCCGACATCCGCGTCGGCCCGCGGTCAACGAAAGTTGACTTGAGCGAAGGCGTCAACTATCGTTGACGCCATGGACACCGGATCCCTCCGCACCCTCGCCGGCGACGCCGATTCCGACGACCCGATCGTCGCCCTCCGCGCCATCGCCCGGATGCACCGCGAGCTCGACCAGCTCGAGGCCGTGGCCGTCCGGCGCGCACGCAACGCCAACGCCACCTGGCAGCTCATCGCGCTCGCCCTCGGTGTCAGCAAACAGGCAGTTCACAAGAAGTACGGTCGGAGCTAGGCGACCGCCCGCCGTCCCCTCCACCCCCGAACGGAACCATCGTCATGTCATCCACGTCCTCCGCCGCGCCGCGCCGCCGCCGCGGGTTCGGCCGCCCGGCCGACGACGCGGGACCCCGCGCCCGCTTCTCGCAGCTGCTCCCCTACCTGCTGGAGCACAAGCGCGTCCTGTCCTTCGTGATCGTGCTCAGCGTCCTGGGGGCCGCCGCGAGCCTGGCGCAGCCGCTCCTGGTCAGCCAGGTGATCGCTCTGGTCGGCAAAGGTCAGCCGCTGAACGGCCTGGTCTGGGGACTCGTGGCCCTGGTCGTGATCTCCGGCATCATCTCGGGCTACCAGCACTACCTCCTGCAGCGCACCGGTGAGGGCGTCGTGCTGTCGTCGCGGCGCAAGCTGGTCGGGCGGCTGCTCCGGCTGCCGATCAGCGAGTTCGACACGCGCCGCACCGGCGACCTGGTGTCGCGCGTCGGCTCCGACACGACGCTGCTGCGCGCGGTGCTCACCCAGGGTCTGGTGGAGGCGATCGGCGGCGCGCTGACCTTCATCGGCGCGCTGATCGCGATGCTCATCATCGACCCGGTGCTCCTCGGCCTGACCGTGCTGGTCGTGGCGATCTCGGTCGTGACGGTCGTGCTCCTGTCCGGCCGCATCCGGGTGGCCAGCCAGAAGGCGCAGACGAAGGTGGGCGACCTGGCGGCGGCGGTGGAGCGGGCGATCAGCTCGGTGCGGACCATCCGCGCGGCCAACGCGACCGAGCGCGAGATCGCGGCGGTCGACGAGGATGCGACGGGCGCCTGGAAGATGGGCATCCAGGTCGCGAAGATCTCGGCGCTGGTGGTGCCGGTGGCCGGGATCGCGATGCAGGTGTCGTTCCTGGTCGTGCTCGGCGTCGGCGGCTTCCGCGTCGCCAGCGGCGCCATCACCATCGCGAACCTCGTCGCGTTCATCCTGTTCCTGTTCATGATGATCCTGCCGCTCGGCCAGGCGTTCGGCGCCATCGCGGCGGTCAACTCGGCGCTCGGGGCGCTGGGCCGCATCCAGGAGATCCTCGACCTGCCGACCGAGGACCAGCACGACCGCGACATCGCCCCGCTGGCGATGACGGTCGGAGCGGCGAACGAAGGGCTCGCGCCCGAGGCGCCCGCGATCGAGTTCGCCGGGGTCGTGTTCGCGTACCCGGAGGGCGAGACCGAGGCGGCGGCCGCGGCGACGCCCACCTCCGAGCCGTCGCCCGAGCGCCTGGCGTTCGAGGCGCTCACCGGCGCTGACGTCGTCGCCGAGGCGGAGGCCGCGG
>JAEWJG010000270.1 GCA_023386675.1 Actinomycetes bacterium | reverse complement strand
GGCCTGCGTGGCCGGGGCCTGGGTCGCCGGAGCCTGCGTCGCCGGGGTCTGCGCCGCCGGAGCGTTCGGGTCGGCCTCCGAGCCCACACCGGTGTCGCCCGTGAGCGTGACCGGCTGGTCGTTCTGCAGCGCTCCCATCAGCTGGGCGGCGGCATCCTTGGTCGGGGAGACCCCGTCGCCGTCGTAGTGGTTCGGGTACTGCACGAACACGACCTTGCCGATGTCGACGTTCTTCAGCGCCATCGCCATCGAGACGATCGTCGTCGGATTGTTGAGGCTGTCGGAGAGCGTGATGTTGCTCGTCGCCGCCTTCGCGATGCCGTACAGCTTCACCGGGTTGCTGAGGACGTCCGCGCTCTTGATCGTGCGCACGAGCGACGACAGGAACACCTGCTGGTTGCTGATGCGGCCCAGGTCCGAGCCGTCGCCGACGCCGTGCCGGGTGCGGAGGAAGGCGAGCGCCTGCTGGCCCGCGAGGGTGTTCTGGCCGGCCTTCACATCCAGGCCGGTGTACGGGTCCTTGATGTCGCCCGCGACGCAGACGGGGACGCCGCCCACCGCGTTCGACATCTCGATCACGCCGTCGAACTGGATGACGCCCGCATACGGGATCTCGAGCCCGGTCAGCTTCTCGACCGTCAGCACGGTGCACGCGAGGCCGCCGTAGCTGAGCGAGTTGTTGATCTTCTGCCTGCTCATCGCGTCGAAGCTGCCGCCCTTGGGGTTGGGGCACGACGGGATGCTGACGTACATGTCGCGGGGGAAGCTGACGACGGTCGCGTTCTTGTGGTCGGCCGAGACGTGCAGCAGCATCGTGACGTCGTTGAGGTTCTCCTGGCGGTCGCCGTAGGCCGCGTTGCCGCCGCCGGAGTCGCTGCCCGCGAGGAGGACGTTGAACGCGCCGTTCATCGCGCCGACGCTCGGGGTGACCTCGTTGCCCTTGGCGTCGACGAGCTTGACCGACTTCTTGATGCTGGCCGCCACATCCACCGCCGCGTACGCCGCGAGCGAGACGCCGGTCACGCCGAAGACGGCGACGACCGCGACGAAGATCTTGAGGAGCGCCTTGAGCGGATGCTGCTGCTTCAGTCGACCGTGCCGGACCGCTGGTCCTGCCGTCTTCTCCTGCGCTCGCGCTTGCGCGCGGGTGGGCATCTCGCTCATTCACTTCCTTCCGATGCGGGGCCACACATACTCAAGCGCACGCCCACCGAGGGCGCACGCCGCCTTAAAGGGTGGCACAGGTGGCTGGAAATGCTCTCAGAGCGCGTCGAGGACCTGCGCGAGCCCGTCCTCGACGACCGGACCGGTCGACCGTGTCGCCACGGCCTTCACCTCCTCGGGCGCCTGTCCCATCGCGACGCTCAGCCCCTCGGTGCCCGCCCAGGTCAGCAGCTCGAGGTCGTTGCGGCCGTCGCCGACGGCCACCACGCGCGATCGCGGGATGTCGAGCGCGTGCCGCACCCGCTCCATCGCCGTCGCCTTGCTGACGCCGTCGGGCGAGATGTCGAGCCACGCGGTCCAGCCGATCGAGTAGCTGACACGCTGCAGGCCCATCCGCTCGACGATCGAGAGGAACTCCTCGGTGTCGTGCTCCGGCGAGACCACGACGACGCGGGTGGCGGGATGCTGCAGCAGCTCCTCGAACGGCACCTGCTCGGCGTTCACCAGCTCCCAGTCCGTCATGCCCTCGGTGTAGCGGCGGAACCCGGTCGGCCCCTCCACCATGAAACTGCCGCTCGGCAGATGCGGGCGCATGGTGAGCAGCACGTCGGTCGGGTCGAAGACCTCGATGAACTCGCGCCGGTAGCCGCCCTCGACCGACTCGTCGCGCTTCATGGTGAGCGCGCCGTTCGCGCAGACCACGAAGTCGCTGGTCAGCCCGAACGCCTCATGGATGGGGCGCGCGGTCTCCCAGCTGCGGCCGGTGGCGAGCATGACCTCGTGGCCGGCGTCGCGGACGCGCGCGACCGCGGCGCGGACGGCGTCGCCGATCGTCTCGTCCTCGTGGATGAGCGTGCCGTCGACGTCGAGCGCGATCAGCAGGCGGTCGTCGGAGCTCACCGGGCGATCGGCTCCAGCAGCTCCAGGCCGCCGAGCCAGGGACGCAGCGCCTCCGGGACGCGCACCGAGCCGTCCTCCTGCTGGTGCGTCTCCAGGATGGCGACGAGCCAGCGCGTCGTCGCCAGCGTCCCGTTGAGAGTCGCGACCGGCGCGGTCTTGCCGCTCTCGGTGCGGTACCGGATGTCGAGGCGGCGCGCCTGGAACGTCGTGCAGTTGGAGGTGGACGTGAGCTCGCGGTAGCGGCCCTGGGTCGGGATCCACGCCTCCACGTCGTACTTGCGGGCCGCACTCGAGCCCAGGTCGCCCGCGGCGGTGTCGATGACCCGGTAGCTGAGACCCAGCGCCTGCATCATCTCCTCCTGCCAGCCGAGCAGCCGCTCGTGCTCGGCCTCCGCCTCCTCAGGGCGGGTGTAGACGAACATCTCGAGCTTGTCGAACTGGTGCACGCGGATGATGCCGCGGGTGTCCTTGCCCGCCGAGCCGGCCTCGCGGCGGTAGCAGGTCGACCATCCGGCGTAGCGCAGCGGCGCATCCACCTCGATGATCTCGTCGGCGTGGTAGCCGGCGAGCGCGACCTCGCTCGTCCCGGTCAGATAGAGGTCGTCGTTCTCGAGCCGGTAGACCTCGTCCGCGTGCGCGCCGAGGAAGCCGGTTCCCTGCATGATCTCCGGCTTCACGAGCGTCGGGGTGATCATCGGGATGAAGCCGTTCTGCACGGCCTTGTCGAGCGCCATGTTCATCAGCGCGAGCTCGAGCCGGGCGCCGATGCCGCGGAGGTACGAGAACCGTGCGCCGGCGACCTTCGCCCCGCGGGCCATGTCGATCGCGCCGAGGAGCTCGCCGAGCTCCAGGTGGTCGCGCGGCTCGAAGTCGAAGGAGGGGATGTCTCCCACCGTCTTGAGGAGGACGAAGTCGTCCTCGCCGCCGGCGGGCACGCCCTCGATGATCGGGTTGCCGATGCTGCGGATGAGCTGCTCGAAGCGCGCATCCGCCTCGTTCGCGGCCTGCTGCGCCTCCTTGACGCGGCCCGCCAGCTGCTGGGCCTGCGCGACGAGCTCCTTCTTCTGCTCCTTGGGCGCCTGCGCCACGGTCTTGCCGAACGCGTTCTGCTCGGCGCGGAGCTCCTCGAAGGCCGTGATGGACGCACGGCGCTCGATGTCGGCTTGGATGGCCTCGTCGACGAGCTGCACGGAGTCGCCGCGCGCCTCCTGCGAGCGGCGGACGACATCGGGATTCTCGCGGAGGAGCACGGGATCGATCACCTGACCAGCTTATCGACCGACGCCGAACAGGTAGCGTGAGCAACGTGAACGGTGGGGGCGGGCATGAGCGGATGATCGCCGCCGTCGTCTACAACCCCGTCCGCGTCGACGTCCCGCGGGTGCGCGCGGCGGTGGAGGCCGCTGCGGCCGCGGCCGAGGCGGGGACACCGTCGCGCACCGTCGAGCTGCTGTGGCTGCCGACCACGGTCGAGGACGGCGGCCAGGCGCAGGCCAGAGAGGCGCTCGACGCCGGGGCGACCCTGGTACTGGCCGCCGGCGGCGACGGGACGGTGCGCGCCGTCGCGGAGGCCCTGCGAGACGAGGAGGCGACGCTCGCCGTCATCCCGGGCGGCACGGGCAACCTGCTCGCGCGCAACCTCGGCATCCCGTTCGCGAGCGTCGAGGCGGCCTGCGCCATCGCCTTCGGCGGG
>JAEWJG010000221.1 GCA_023386675.1 Actinomycetes bacterium | reverse complement strand
GACCCATGCCGGTCCTCTCCGCCAAGCCGCCGTGGCGGGAGACGTTCGTCTCGCTGCGGGTGCCGAACTACCGCCGCTTCGCCGCGAGCAACCTCGTCGCGAACACCGCCGTGTGGATGCAGCGCATCGCGATGGACTGGCTGGTGCTGCAGCTCTCCGGCAGCGTGGCCGCGGTCGGGATCACCGTGTTCATGCAGTTCACCCCGATGCTGGTCTTCGGGCTGTGGGGCGGGGTCATCGCCGACCGGTACCGTAAGCAGCTGCTGCTCGTCGTGACCCAGTCGTGCGCTGCGGGACTGGCCGCACTGCTCGCGGTGCTGACGCTCAGCGGCGGGATCGAGGTGTGGCACGTCTACGCGATCTCGTTCGCGCTGGGGCTGGTGACCGTGGTGGACAACCCGGCGCGCCAGGTGTTCGTCAACGAGCTGGTCGGGCCCACGTACCTCCGGAACGCGATCAGCCTCAACTCCTCGATCTTCCAGCTCGGCGGCCTGATCGGCCCGGCGCTCGGCGGCGTGCTCATCACCGCGGTCGGCGGCGGCTGGTCGTTCGCGATCAACGCCGTCGCGTGCCTCGCGGTGGTGTTCGCGGTCGCGACGCTCACGAAGTCGGAGCTGCACGCCTCCCCCGCCGCCCCGCGCGGCAAGGGGCAGCTGGCCGAGGGGATGCGCTACGTGCGGCGCAAGCCGGTGATCTTCTGGACGGTCGTCATGGTCGCCGTGATCGCGGTCTTCGCCTTCAACATGCCGGTGTTCCTCGCCGCGTACGCGAACGACGTGTACCACGTCGGAGCGCAAGGCTACGGGCTGTTCAACGCGCTCGTCGCGGCGGGTGCCCTCACCGGAGCCCTCGCCTCCACGCGCCGCACCAGCGTCCGGCTCTCGATGGTCGTCGGCACGGCCGCCGCGCTCGGCGTCGTGCAGGCAGTGGCCGGTTTCGCGCCCGGCGACGTGGCGTTCGGGCTGCTGCTGATCGGCGTGGGAGTCGGAAACCTGCTGTTCATCACGGCGGCGAATTCGCTGGTGCAGATGTCGTCGAACGTCCAGATCCGCGGGCGCGTCATCTCGCTGTACATCCTGGTGCTTCTCGGCGGGCAGGCCCTCGGCGGGCCGCTGATGGGGTGGATCGTGGAGCAGGTCGGACCGCACATCGCCATGGCGATCTCCGGACTCGTGCCGGCGGCGGCTGCGGCGGTCGTCGCGGTGCTGATCGCGCGGCAGGCGAGCCTGCGGCTGCAGTTCGGACTGCGCGGCCGGCGCCCGGTGATCGCCATCGTCAACCGCGCGGGGAAGAGCGGCGCGACGCTCTGACGGTATCGTGGAGGCGACGCCCCCGTAGCTCAGCGGATAGAGCAGGAGCCTTCTAATCTCTTGGTCGCAGGTTCGATTCCTGCCGGGGGCACCTTTGAGCCCGGCAGTTACAGCGCCTTGGCTGCCGCCGACAGCACCTGCGCCAGCGTCGGCACGCCCACGGCGCGGAACACCTCCGACCCGTCCGCTCCCGTGACGATCACGGTCGGCGTCGAGCGGATGCCGTCGCGCTCTGCCAGCTCCAGGTTGCGCGCCACATCCCGCTCGGTCACCCGGATGCGCGGAGCGAGGCGCGAGGCCTCCGCCAGCACCGCGCGGGTCTGCATGCAGGGCTCGCAGAACGCCGACGTGTAGAGGGTGAGCTGCGCCGCGGCGCCGCCTCCACGGGTGTCCGCCGGGTCAACGGCCGGTGTCGAATCCACACCGTCAGTGTACGTCCGGCGAACTCCGGGCGACGATCGGGCGGAACCGGCCGTCGCCGCACGCGCCCCACACGTCCACCGGTCGATGATCGAAGCGTGAGCCGAACGACCTTCACGCGCTACGTCGCCCTCGGAGACTCGCTCACCGAGGGGCTGTGCGACAACGCGCCCGGGCAGCCGGACGCGTTCCTCGGCTGGGCGGACCGCCTGGCCGGCATCCTCGACGGCGATGCGCGGCTGTCGGGCGCCTCCGTGGAGTTCGCCAACCTCGCCGTCCGCGGCCGCCGCATCGCGGACGTGGTGGATGCGCAGATCCCGCACGCCCTCGAACTCGGCCCCGACCTCGTCTCCGTCATGGTCGGCGGCAACGACCTGATGAGCCCGTCGGCCGACCCGGATGCGCTGGCCGCCCGGCTGGAGGCGGGCATCCGGTCGCTGCGGCAGGCCGGCACCACCGTCCTCCTCGCCAACATCTTCGACCCGCAGTTCGCGTTCTTCCTCAAGCCGTTCCGCGGGCGCGCCGCCGTCTTCAACGCGAACATCTGGAGCATCGCCCGCGACCAGCGCGCGGTCGTGCTCGACGTCTGGGGCGTGCGGGAGTTCCGCGACCCGGCGATGTGGGCGTCCGACCGCGTCCACCTGAGCACGCGCGGCCACCGGCTGCTCGCCGCGCAGGCCGCCCACGCGCTGGGCGTGCCGTTCGCGCAGATCGGCGGCCCGGAGGCCTCGGCGCCGCCCGACGGACCTCCCCTCCCGCCCGCCTCGCGCCCCCAGCGCACGTGGCTGCGCGTGTACGCCATCCCGTGGGTCGCCCGCCGGCTGCGGCACGTGTCGACCGGGGATGGACGCGGCCCCAAGCTGCCCGTGCCGAGCACCGTGCCGAGGACCGTCGGAGGCCCGCACTAGACTCGCTGGTATGGCTACCTCCTCGGACCGACTGGTCTGGATCGACTGCGAGATGACCGGCCTCGACCTGGAGGTCGACGAGCTCGTCGAGATCGCCGTGGTGATCACCGACTTCGAGTTGAACGTGCTCGACCCGGGCCTCAGCATCGTCATCAAGCCCGACGACTCCGCACTGGAGCACATGGGCGACTTCGTCCGGCAGATGCACACCACCTCCGGGCTGATCGAGGAGATCCCGAACGGCAAGAGCCTCGCCGAGGCCGAGTACGAGGTGCTGGAGTACGTGCTCAAGTTCGCGCCGACCGCTCGCACCGCTCCGCTCGCGGGCAACACGATCGGCACCGACCGCATGTTCCTCGCGAAGTACATGCCGCGGCTCGACAACCACCTGCACTACCGCAACGTCGACGTCTCGTCGATCAAGGAGCTGGCCCGCCGCTGGTTCCCGCGCATCTACTTCAACGCCCCCGAGAAGAACGGGGGCCACCGCGCCCTCGCCGACATCCTCGAGTCCATCCGCGAGCTCGACTACTACCGCTCCGCCGCCTTCGTCGCGCCTCCCGGGCCGACGACCGAGGATGTGCAGTCGGTGGCGGCCGGCGTCGTGGAAAAATGGGCTCCCCGGATGTACTAGAATCGACGAGTTGCCTCGATCGGCCCAGAGGGTCGGATGAGACGCATGGTGGGTATAGCTCAGTTGGTAGAGCGCCTGGTTGTGGTCCAGGAGGTCGCGGGTTCAAGCCCCGTTACTCACCCCAGTACTTACTAACCCCAGGCCGAGAGAGCCCGTCTTCAATCAGAAGGCGGGCTCTTCCTCATTCCGCCTCCGGCGCCCGGTGCAGCAGGAAGATGCCGCCGTGCGCGGGCAGATGAGACCGCTCGGCGTCGGTCTCGACGTACTCGTCGAGCACCGCGACGATGCGGCGGTCGAGCTCCGCCACATCCTCCGGCGACAGGTGCAGCGAGAACCGCGCGTACGTGGCGATTGATGCCGGCCCGGCCTCCGCGAGCTCCTGCTGGAAAGCCTCCACGGGCGCCACGCCGTGGCTGAGGTCCAGGTCTTCGAGCGGCGCGGACAGCCACCAGCTCTTGCCGGTCGAGCGGTACGGCTTCTCGAGGGCGCCGGACTCCCCCGTGCGAACCTCTGCCGGCTCAAGGAAGCCCGCGTCGACGAGCTGACGCACGTGGTAGTACGCGGTCCCCGCATCCACTCCGAGCCGGTCGGCGAGTTGCTTATTGGTCATCTCACCGTCGCCGCACAGGCGCAGGATGCGCACCCGGAGCGGGTGCGACATCGCCTTCAGCTCCTGCGGCGTCGCCGGTCGGCGCTTCGTGTCCGGGTCCCGCCGCCTCTCGTCGCTCATGGGTCGAGCTTAGTCCGCTGATTGGGAATCTTCCATGCGATTGAGTTTTCTCAATCAATGTGCCAGGCTTACCGCATGACCGCGAACGGCCTCGGGGCGCGCTACTGGAAGCTCTGGACCTCGGCCGGCCTCTCCAACCTGGCCGACGGGGCGATGAAGGTCGCCCTGCCGCTCGTCGCCATCCGCTACACCGACTCCCCCGCGCTGATCGCCGGGCTGGGCTTCGCCTTCACCCTCCCCTGGCTGCTGTTCGCCCTGACGGCCGGCGCGCTCGCCGACCGGATCGACCGTCGCCGGCTGATGCTCGTGGCCAACGCCGCCCGCGCGCTGTTCCTCGCCTGCCTGACGGTCGTGACGATCCTCGGCGGCGGGTCCATCTGGCTGCTATACGTCGCCGCGCTGTGCATCGGGATCGCGGAGACGGTCTACGACACGTCGTCGCAGTCGATCCTCCCGCAGCTCGTGCCGCGCGATCGCCTGTCGCGCGCGAACGGCCGGCTGTACGCGGCGGAGCTCACCGCCAACCAGTTCGTCGGGCCGCCGCTCGGCGGCTTCCTCGTCGCCATCGGCGTGGGCTTCGCGTTCGGCACGCCCGCGCTGCTGTGGGTCGCCGCCATCGGCGTCCTGCTGCTGGTGCGCGGCCGGTACACCGCCGAGCGGACAGGAACGACGACCATCCGCGCCGACATCGCCGAGGGGCTGCGCTTCCTCGGCGGGAGCACGCTCCTGCGGACGCTCGCGATCATGGTCGGGGTCTTCAACTTCGCGAGCTCCGCGGTGTTCACGGTGTTCGTGCTGTACGCGGCCGGTCCGAACTCGGTCATGAAGCTCTCCGACCCCGCTTACGGTCTGCTGTTGACGTTCTCGGCGATCGGAAGCGTCCTCGGCACGTTCCTCGCAGAGCCCGCCGAGCGCCTGCTCGGACGCTCCCGGGCGCTGGCCCTCACCGTCGTCGGCTCGCTGCTCACGGTGGCGACGCCGGGCTTCACTGCGAATCCGTTCATCATCGGCGCCGGGATGCTGCTGGGCGGCATCACCGTGTCCGTCTGGAACGTCATCACCGTCTCGCTGCGCCAGCGCATCACCCCCACCCGGCTGCTCGGCCGCCTGAACAGCGCCTACCGCCTGCTCGCCTGGGGCACGATGCCGCTCGGCGCCGCTGCTGGCGGGCTTCTGGGGCAGGTCTTCGGCGTGCAATGGGTGTTCATCGTCATGGGCGCGCTCGTCGTGCTGCAGCTCATCCCGATGATCTGGATCACCGACCGGCGGATGGATGCGGCGGAGGCTCAGATCGACGCCGCTGAAGGCGCGCAGACCAGCGCAGAACCGGCCCCTGGTCGGTGACGTGTACACGACTTTGCCAGGAACCACGCCTGAACCGTCCAGAATCGGCGCCTAGGCTGTTCTAACGACGGCAACGGATACGCCGTCCGTGCCGCGCAGGCGGCATCCAGCCCCCACCCCCAACCCTGAGGCGCCCCCGCGCCCGCTCCTGGATGCTCCGGCCTCCCACGCCCGGCACACCCGCACCGCATGCCGCGCCTTCCGGACCACGGGTCCACGAGGCGCTTCCGCGCATGCTCGCGGTAGCCAGCCCGCAGGACCGCCCCCGAAGAAACGGCGGTCCCGCACGCGCCGACATCGTCCGCGTGCGCAGACGGGGAAGCCCGAATCCAGGAAAGCAATGCTCAGCACCCTCCGCAAGACCGTCAAGGACAGTCCCGTCCCGTTCACCCGCATCGTGACCGGCGCTGCCACCCTCATCATGAGCGCCAGCCTCATCGCCCCGGCCCTGGCGGACCAGGCGGCCAGCGAGAGCCGGACCCGCGAGCTCAGCGCCTCCACCGGGATGCGCCACGAGCAGCTCGGCGTCTACGGCTCCATCGTGCGCGACCGCCTCGAGCGCGAGGCGAAGACCACGCTCACCGGCGCCGAGAGCACCGTCGCCGCCAACCAGACGAAGGTGGACGTCTCCGCCGCCAAGACCGCGATCGCGGGCCTCAGCAGCTTCACGAAGCTCGACGACGACAAGCTCCGCGACTCGATCGACAAGACGCAAGCCGCCTCGGACGCTCTGGCCGCAGCCGGGGCCGAGCACGACCGCCAGGCCGCTGCTGCTGCCGCTGCAGCTGCGGCAGCCGCGGCCGCCGCCCAGGCCAACGCCAACACCGTCGACGGTGCGAAGGCGACCGCCGCCAGTCTGGCCGCCGGCCAGTACGGCTGGGGCGCCGACCAGTTCGGCTGCCTCGAGAAGCTCTGGCAGCGCGAGTCGCAGTGGAACTACCAGGCCTTCAACGGCGGCAGCGGCGCCACCGGTATCCCGCAGGCGCTGCCGGGCAGCAAGATGGCCGCGTTCGGCACCGACTGGGCGACGAACGCCACCACGCAGATCAAGTGGGGCCTCGACTACATCGCCCGTGGCTACGGGACGCCGTGCGGCGCCTGGGGCCACTCGGAGTCCTTCAACTGGTATTGATCCGCCCGCCTACCGGCGGGGCCGTCGCGGCC
>JAEWJG010000209.1 GCA_023386675.1 Actinomycetes bacterium | reverse complement strand
GGTAGAGCCAGACGACGGTGACCATGATGCCGAAGGCGCCGGCCCAACCGAAGGCGCGCGGCGCACGGTTCTTCACACCCTGCTGGATCATGTCGAAGTCGAGCACGAGCGAGTAGGCGCACATGATCACGACGAGCACGCCGATCACGAGACCGAGCGGGATGCCGAGGATCTTCACCGAGCCGCTGAGGCCCCACGGGTCGCTGTTGGCGCCGAAGACGATCAGGAGGATGTTGACGACCGAGAACAGGAAGTAGCCGATCATCGCGATGAGGAAGATCTTCGTGGCCTTGGCGGACGCGCGGATCTTGCCGCTCGCGAACAGTGCGAGGGTGACGCCCACGATGACGATCGTGCCGATCACGGCCTGGACGACGACGCCGCTCCAGAGGTCTTCGTAGAAGCGCGAGATACCGCCGATGAAGAGGCCCTGTGCAGCCGCGTACGCGAGCGTGAGGCCGGCCGACGGCAGCTTCTTGCGGTTGTGGAAGATGTTCACGAACGCGAGGACGAGGCCCGCGATCGCGCCGAGGATCCAGAGCCCGGGGACGAACCAGCCGACCGCCGCAGCGGCGACGAGGACGCCGAAGCTGACGGCAGACTTGCGGATGGTGTCTTCGACCGTCATGCGGTCGGTGTCGACGGCGGTGGCCGAGGGAGCCTCGTACATCGCCTGGAGCTCCGCGGCGCTCGCCTCGGTCTGTGAGCTGCGGAAGGCGGGGCTCTGGGAGAAGGCCGGGTTGGACGTTGCCATGATTCCTCGCTCGATCGGGGTCTAGTGCGACGGTTTCGCTGAGTCCAATCTACTTGCTTCTTTTCTGAGAGTTCTGACAGATTGCCATGAATGGAATCGGATCGCGATCCATCTGGCGGTCCAGGCGGCGACCGTGATGACCACGGTGCTCGTCAGGATCGTGATCCATCCCTCCTCGTAGTCCTTCACGACGAGCGGGATCACCAGGCTCCAGGCGATGGGGAGCACCAGCACGGCGAAGGCGGGCAGCGGCCGGAGGCGCACCAGCAGCCAGGCGGCGAGGGTCACCGCGTAGCACCATGCGAATCCCGAGCCGCCGAGCATCAACCACGTGAAGCCGAGCACGGGGAGCGCCACGGCCACGCGGCGCCCGATCGTCGACGGGATCACGGCCCACGCCGCCGGCTGCATCAGCGAGCCGATCAGCAGCAACGTCAGGCTGTAGGTCGTCGTGCCGAGCACGCACGCGGTCCCGACGACGAGCATCGCGAGCCCCGTCACGAGGCGGACCCGGTAGGAGCCCCAGCGCAGCGGCAGCCGTGAGGCGGGCTCCGTCCAGCGGGTGTCGGTTTCGGCGGGCACGGCTCGATTCTGGCACTCCCGGACGCGTGACGCCGCGGCTTTCCCGGTGCTTCACGCGTCGCCGCTAGGATCGGGCCATGCGCCCGCGGAACGCTCCCGTCATCATCGGGCACCGCGGCGCGCCGGGCTACCGGCCGGAGCACACCCGCGGTTCGTACGAGCTCGCCTTCCAGCTGGGCGCCGACGCGGTCGAGCCGGATCTGGTGGCGACCAAGGACGGCGTCCTCGTCATCCGCCACGAGAACGAGATCTCCGGGACCACCGACATCGCGGACCGCCCGGAGTTCGCGGGCCGGCGCACCACCAAAGAGGTGGACGGCGCGGCGCTCACGGGCTGGTTCACCGAGGACTTCACCTGGGACGAGCTCGCCACCCTGCGCGCACGGGAGCGCATCCCCGCCCTCCGGCAGGCGAGCTCGACCTTCGACGGGCACTATCCGCTCCTCCGGCTGCGCGACCTGCTCGAGCTGATCGACCGCGTCTCGGACGGCACCCGGGCGCCGGGCCTGGTCGCGGAGCTGAAGCACGCCACGTACTTCCAGGCGGCCGGGCTGCCCCTCGACGAGCTGTTCACCGCAGAGCTGGCGGACGCCGGCTGGACCGACCGCGCCGGAATCGTCGTCGAGAGCTTCGAGCGGACGGTGCTCACCCAGCTGTACGACCGCGGTTTCCGGGGGAGGCGCGTCTACCTGCTCGAGGACTCCGGTGCTCCGGCCGACCGGGTCGCGGCCCTCGGTTCGTCGGCGCCCGGCTACGAGACCGACCTCACCCTGCGCGGCCTCTACGCCCTGGGCACGGCCACGTCGCCCGGCGATCGCGTCGACGGCATCAGCGTCGAGACCTCCCAGGTCCTCTCGTCCGGCTCCGTCTCCGTGGCGCTGTTCGGCGAGGAGGACGCGGCGGACGTGGGAGCGGTCACTTCCGACCTGGTCGATCTGGCGCACTCCGCCGGTCTGGCGGTGTTCTGCTGGACGCTCCGCCCCGAGAACGGCATGCTTCCGACGGAGTTCCGCACGGGGGGCGCCGAGTCGGACTGGGGCGATTGGCGACGGTACTTCTCGATCCTGCTGCACTCCGGCGTGGACGGGGTCTTCGCCGATCATCCGGATCTGGCCGTCGCCGTACGCGACGGCCACTGAGCTCCCGGACGAATGACGGTGGCAGCGGCTAAAATCGTCTGAGACATGACGAGCCTCCCCGACGCCCCGCAGACCACCCCCTCCTCCGTCCCGATCATCCTCGACGGGTGGCAGGGCGACGGCGCAGCTCCCGCAGCCGGCGACGGTGATTCCCGGCGGTCCGGATCGTCCGGATCGGGACACTCCGCATCGGGACACTGGGGCCCGAGCGATCGGCTCTTCGCGGGTCTGAACCCGCAGCAGCGCGAGGCTGCCGAGTACCGCGGCCAGGCACTGCTCATCGTGGCGGGCGCCGGCTCCGGCAAGACGAGCGTGCTGACCCGGCGAATCGCCGGTCTGATCGAGAGCCGCGAGGCGTGGCCCAGCGAGATCCTGGCGATCACGTTCACCAACAAGGCGGCGAACGAGATGCGCGAGCGCGTGGAGCAGCTGCTCGGCGGCAAGGCGCAGGGGATGTGGATCTCGACCTTCCACTCCGCATGCGTCCGCATCCTCCGCCGCGAGGCCGAGACGATCGGCAAGACCCAGAGCTTCACGATCTACGACTCCGGCGACAGCCGTGCGCTGCTCAAGCGCATCATCAAGGAGCTGGACGCCGACACCCTCGGGTTCACCGTCGGCGCTGCGGCGAACCGGATCTCCAAGCTGAAGAACGAGCTGACCGACCTCGAGACGCACGCCCGTACGGCCAACCTCAGCGACCCGCAGGAGGTGATGTTCCTCGAGATCTTCCGCCAGTACACGCGCGAGCTCCGCCGCGCCAATGCCTTCGATTTCGACGACCTCATCGCCGAGACGGTGTTCCTGTTCCGGGCGTTCCCGCGGGTCGCGGCGCTCTACCAGAGCCGCTTCCGCCACATCCTGGTGGACGAGTACCAGGACACGAACCACGCCCAGTACTCCCTCATCCGCGAGCTCACGATGCCGGTCGCGCCGGACATCGTCGACGAGTTGGAGTCGCACGGCCGGAACGTGCGGCCGCTGCGCGACGCGGCCGGCGTCATCCAGGCCGCGTCGCTCACCGTGGTGGGCGACTCCGACCAGTCGATCTACGCCTTCCGCGGCGCCGACATCCGCAACATCGTCGAGTTCGAGCGCGACTTCCCGGGAGCGAAGGTGGTGCTGCTGGAGCAGAACTACCGCTCGACGCAGAACATCCTCAGCGCGGCGAACGCCGTGATCGCGAACAACTTCGACCGCAAGGACAAGAAGCTGTGGACCGCGGTGGGCGACGGCGACAAGATCATCGGCTACACCGGCTACTCGGGTCACGACGAAGCGCAGTTCGTCGCCGACGAGATCGAGAAGCTGCACGGCGCGGGCATGGCGTACAAGGACATCGCCGTGTTCTACCGCACCAACGCCCAGACCCGAGCGCTGGAGGAGATCTTCATCCGCTCCGCGCTGCCGTACAAGGTGATGGGCGGCACGAAGTTCTACGAGCGCGCGGAGATCAAGGATGCGATGGCGTATCTGATCACCGTCGCCAACCCGAGCGACATGCTCGCGCTCCGGCGCATCCTGAACACCCCGAAGCGCGGGATCGGCCCGGCGACGGAGACGCAGCTGGCGAGCTACGCGGAGGACAACGGGCTCACGTTCCGCGCCGCGATGCGCGACGCGGCGTCGCTCGGTCTCGGCCCGAAGGTGACGAACGCGATCCTGCAGTTGTCGAACCTGCTCGACGAAGCGGCGAGCAAGATCGACCCGTCGAACCCGGCCGGCATCTCGCCCGTGGCGGATGTGCTGACCTTCCTGCTCGACGGGAGCGGCTATCTCGAGGTGCTGCGCAACAGCCGCGACCCTCAGGACGAGGCGCGTGCCGAGAACGTCGACGAGCTGGTCGCGGTGACCCGCGAGTTCGCGCGCAACAATCCGGACGGCACGCTGGTCGACTTCCTCACCGAGGTGTCTCTCGTCGCCGCCGCCGACGAGATCGACGACTCGAGCGGCGCCGTGTCGCTGATGACGCTGCACACCGCGAAGGGGCTCGAGTACGACGCCGTGTTCCTGACGGGCATCGAGGAGGACCTGCTCCCGCACCGCATGTCGGCCAACGAGCCGGGCGGCCCGGCCGAGGAGCGTCGCCTGTTCTACGTGGGCATCACGCGTGCGAAGAAGCGGCTCTTCCTGTCGCTCGCGATGACGCGCGCCCAGTTCGGCGAGACCGCCGTGGCCATGCCGAGTCGTTACCTGCAAGAGATCCCCGCCGATCTGATCGACTGGCGCCAGTCGCCCGGCTCGGCGAACGGCCGCGGGGGCACCCAGTCCCGCGCGCTCAACGCCCGTCGTCCCGGACTCGGTGCCGGATCCGGAAGCAGCTCGGGCGGCTGGAACGACCCGCTCGCCGCCCAGGCGTTCCGGCAGGAACGGCCCAAGGCCGAGTGGCCGAACCGCGTCACCGGCAAGGTCCGCGACAACGGCGATCTGGAGCTGGAGCCGGGCGACCGCATCCGGCACGCCGACTTCGGTGACGGCCGCGTCACGGCGGTCACCGGCCAGGGCGCCAAACGCGTCGCGCACGTCCAGTTCGAGAAGGTGGGCGCGAAGAAGCTCCTCATCAAGATCGCTCCGATCGACAAGCTGTGAGGGCGCCCGCCGCACCCCCGCAGAACCTCGAGGTGGGTCTGCGGGCCGCGCTGGCTGTCGCGGTCCCGCTGGTGGTCCTGTTCGCCGTCGGGCGACTCGACCTCACCGCGTACGCCACGTTCGGAGCGTTCACGGCTCTGTACGGCCGGAACGAGCCGTACCGCATCCGCGCTCGGACGCTGACGGTCGCCGCGGTCGCGTTGCTGGCGAGCATCGCGGCCGGCGTCGGTCTCGCGGTCGCCGGCGAACCGCTCCTCCTCACCGCGCTCGCCCTCGTGGTGGTCGTCGGGGGAGGGACGCTGTTCGTGACGGTGTTCCAGATCGTGCCGCCGCAGGCGTTGTTCTTCGTCTTCGCCCTCCTGGTCTGCGCGGCCGTCCCGACCCCTGCCGCCGACGCGCTGCCGCGCATCGGCCTGGCAGCCGCCACGGCCGCGTTCGCGTGGCTGCTGACCATGTCGGGATGGGCGATCCGCCGCATCCCCGGGCTCCCGCACGGCGCTCTCGCACGCTCCGGGTTGGTGAACGTGCTCCGCCGTCAGCCGGGGCTCGACCTGGCCGCTCTGCGCGACCCGCGCGTCTGGCTCACCGTCACCCAGAACGTCGTCGGTGTGCTCCTCGCGGGCGGGATCGCCCTGGCATTCGGCTTCGGCCATGCCTACTGGGCGGTGGTCAGCCTGGTCGCCGTCATCCCTCCCGCGCGCGCCGCGCACTCCATCTCGCGCTCGCTGCACCGCATCATCGGCACGATCGTCGGCGTCGGCGTGACCGCCCTGATCCTCGTGTGGTCGCCTCCGGCCGCCGTGGTGATCGGGGTGATCGTCGTCTGCCAATTCTTCGCCGAGATCCTGGTCGCACGCCATTACGGCGCCGCCCTGGTGTTCATCACGCCGCTCGCGCTGTCGGTCTCGCACCTCGCGAGCCCGACCCCGCTCGGCGTGCTCGTCGTCGACCGGGTGCTCGAGACCGTGCTCGGAGCGGGCATCGGCATCGTCCTGGTGCTGCTCGCGCGCGGGATCGAACGCGCCCGCGGCCTCGCCCCCTAAGCCGCTGTCTCCGGACGCTCGGCGAGGTCGGCCGCACTCACGGTACGACGGAGCATCGCCAGGTACCGATCGCGCGGAAGGTGACGGAGCCGGAGCGGCAGTCGCGGGTAGACGATCCGCGTCAACCGGAACAGCCGGTCGAAGCGCCGCCGACGGCGCTCGCTCCAGGGAAGCCGGAACTGCGTCCTGACGATCTCGGGCAGCAAGCCGGCGGTCACCAGTCGTAGCAGCGGCGCGCTGGGTCGGAACCAGCACGGCACGGCCGTCGGATACAGGATCTGTCGCGAGACCACGAGGACGTCCGCATCCACGGAGAGGGTGCCGGTGAGCTCCTTCCAGTACCCGTCGAACGACGCGCGGGTGGCGGGCCACTGGCCGGGCGAGAGTTGGAGGTTGGACAGCGCGGCGACCATCTCCCGGTAGACCGCGTCGGCCTGCGCCTCGGTGAGCGGCCCGAAGACCTGCCGATGGAGCTCCATCATGGTCTGGTACAGCGTGGCGGCGACCCACAGCTGCAGCTCCGGGTCGTACGCGTTGTACGCCGCCTGCTCGCTGCCACCGCGGACCGGGGCGTGCGCCCGGTTCACGATGCGGCGGATCGCCCGCAGCTCCTCGGGTGTGCCGAACATCGAGGCGGTCAGGTAGAGCATGGTCCCGTCGAAGCGGTCCATCAGCCGCGTGGCGAAGTCGCTGTGCTCCACCACTCCGCGCCCGACCGACGGATGCGCGATCTGCAACAGCAGAGCCCGTCCGCCGCCGGCCAGGGTCAGCGCCTCCGACGCGATGTCGCGCGCCGTGACCGGCCTGTTCCGCTGTTTCTCCCGCACGCCCACATCCTGCCGCGAGCGCCTGCGAAGCTCCGGAAAGCGTGCTCGTCATGCCGCTCACCGCCGCATCCAGGTCGAGCGCGCGCGACGGGGCGAGTGCCGCGTCCGCAGTCGGGTCCCGGTGACGAGACCCACACCGGCCAGCGTCGTGCCGGCACTCCAGAGAACGGGGACGGATACGTCGGATCCGGTAGCCGCCAGCTCGCGCGTCGACCCGACCGCGGCCGCCGGGGCCGCAGCGGAACGTACCCGGCTGATCTCGCCGGCCACGCCGAACCGGGAGGTCCACGGCTTGACCCGCGCACCGCCTTCCTGCTCGGGTGTCCGTCCCGGGTCGATGCGCTCCGTCCAGACGTAGTAGCCCTCCGCGGGGAGAGCGCACGACGGGGTGGTGTACTCGCCGGCGCCGTCGACCATGGTCTCGACCGTGCATACCGTCGGGCCGTCGGCGGGGGGCGCCGCCGCCTCCACGATCGGCTCGGCGAACGGCCCGTGCAGGGTGCTCTCCACGACAATGGTCACGGGCGCGAAGCCGTCGTCGGTCGCTCGCACGCCCCATGTCGGAAGGAGCCCCTCGCCTTCGTCGACGCTCACCGCGAGGCGGTCCGCCACCTCGGCGCCCGGGTGCGCCTCTGGCTCGGTCGTCTGCGTCTCGACGTGCGGCTGAAACGGCAGAGGGGATGGCCCCGTCGCGGCC
>JAEWJG010000026.1 GCA_023386675.1 Actinomycetes bacterium | reverse complement strand
GTGTAAGGACCCAAGATCTAGGGGTGGCCACCACAACACCTTGTGATCGGAGTGCGAGATATCCGTCACGGTGGCCCGACGCGCGTGGGAACCCTTGACGCGATGACCAGCGGGCAGGCACGCTAATCAGGCACTGCCTTTCCGCGGACGCGGCGGCCGGTGGCCCGACAGATGTGCCCCAACCCTTCTTGGTTCTGGTTCAGCGCACATCGACCGGTGAGCCCCAGGCCACGACCGACGCGAGCGGCTCGGCCGGTGGACCAACGATCTTCAAAAAAGATCGTTGAAACATCGTGCACGGGGCCGCTCGACAGCGGTTAGCCTTTCGGCTACACTGCTAGTTTGCGCTGTCTTCTGACTTCACCTCTGGCGTGGAGTGCCTCTTCGTGGGCACTTTGCATCGGGGGTCGTCAGGCTGCACGCGAAACGGCCTGTCTGCACCACCGGTCCTCGGAAGGACGCATCTTGGCAGCTTCCCGCCCTGCGAAGACCAGTTCGAGCGCATACGCTCCCCGCCGGGTCTCCTTCGGCAGGATCACCGAACACCTTGAGGTTCCCAACCTCCTTGCCATCCAAACCGATTCGTTCGACTGGTTGGTTGGCAACGAGAACTGGCAGAGCCGCTCGGCCGGTGATCAGCACGCCCGTTCCGGGCTCGCGGAGATCCTTGATGAGATCAGTCCCATTGAGGACTTTTCCGGCACGATGTCACTGTCGTTCTCCGCGCCCCGCTTCGACGAGGTGAAGGCTCCGATCGAGGAGTGCAAGGAGAAGGACCTCACCTACTGTGCGCCGCTGTTCGTGACGGCGGAGTTCACCAACCACACCACCGGCGAGATCAAGAGCCAGACGGTGTTCACGGGTGACTTCCCGATGATGACGCCGAAGGGCACCTTCATCATCAACGGCACCGAGCGCGTCGTGGTGAGCCAGCTCGTCCGGTCCCCGGGCGTGTATTTCGACAAGCAGCCGGACAAGACCTCCGACCGCGATCTCACCAGTGTCAAGGTCATCCCGAGCCGGGGTGCCTGGCTCGAGTTCGACATCGACAAGCGCGACACCGTCGGTGTCCGCATCGACCGCAAGCGCCGGCAGGCGGTCTCCGTCCTGCTCAAGGCCATCGGCTGGTCCGCCGAGCGCATCCGTGAGAAGTTCGGCTGGTCCGAGCTCATGATGACGACGCTCGAGAAGGACCACATCGCCGGCCAGGACGAGGCGCTGCTCGACATCTACCGCAAGCTCCGCCCTGGCGAGCCGCCGACGCGTGAGAATGCGCAGACCCTGCTCGACAACCTCTTCTTCAACCCGAAGCGATACGACGTCGCCAAGGTCGGTCGATACAAGTTCAACAAGAAGCTCGAGTTGGACCTCCCGATCAACCAGGGTGTGCTGACCGAAGAGGACATCGTCGCCACGGTCGAGTACCTCTGCCGCCTGCACACGGGCGAAGAGGGCTACGAGGCCGACGACATCGACCACTTCGGCAACCGGCGCCTGCGCACGGTCGGCGAGCTCATCCAGAACCAGGTCCGCGTGGGCCTGTCCCGGATGGAGCGCGTCGTCCGCGAGCGGATGACCACCCAGGACGTCGAGGCGATCACGCCGCAGACCCTGATCAACATCCGTCCCGTCGTGGCGGCGATCAAGGAGTTCTTCGGCACGTCGCAGCTGTCCCAGTTCATGGACCAGACCAACCCGCTGGCGGGCCTGACCCACCGGCGCCGGCTGAGCGCGCTCGGCCCGGGTGGTCTGTCGCGTGAGCGGGCCGGCTTCGAGGTCCGTGACGTGCACCCGTCGCACTACGGCCGCATGTGCCCGATCGAGACCCCTGAGGGCCCCAACATCGGTCTCATCGGCGCGCTGTCGACGTTCGCGCGGGTCAACCCGTTCGGCTTCGTCGAGACGCCCTACCGCAAGGTCGTCGACGGCCGGGTCACCGACCAGATCGACTACCTGACCGCCGACGAAGAGGACCGCTACGTCAAGGCGCAGGCCAACGCTCCGCTCAAGAGCGACGGCAACTTCGCCGAGGACCGCATCCTCGTCCGACGCAAGGGCGGTGAGGTCGACAACGTCCCCGCGGACCAGGTCGACTACATGGACGTGTCGCCGCGGCAGATGACCTCGGTCGCCACCGCGATGATCCCGTTCCTCGAGCACGACGACGCCAACCGTGCACTCATGGGCGCCAACATGCAGCGCCAGGCGGTGCCGCTGGTCAAGGCCGAGTCCCCGCTCGTCGGCACCGGCATGGAGTACCGTGCCGCCGTCGACGCCGGTGACGTGGTCGTGGCCGAGGTCGCCGGCGTGGTCGAGGACATGTGCGCCGACTACATCACGATCCACCAGGACGACGGCCACCGCCGCACCTACCTGCTGCACAAGTTCCGCCGCTCCAACTCCGGCTCCTGCGTCAACCAGAAGCCGGTGATCTTCGAGGGCGACCGGGTCGAGGCGGGGCAGGTCATCGCCGACGGTCCGTGCACCGACGAGGGCGAGATGGCGCTCGGGCGTAACCTGCTCGTGGCGTTCATGCCCTGGGAGGGTCACAACTACGAAGACGCCATCATCCTGTCCCAGAAGCTGGTGCAGAACGACGTCCTCACCTCGATCCACATCGAGGAGCACGAGGTCGACGCGCGTGACACCAAGCTGGGGCCGGAGGAGATCACCCGCGACATCCCGAACGTCAGCGAGGAGATGCTCGCCGACCTCGACGAGCGGGGGATCATCCGGATCGGCGCCGAGGTCGTGACCGGCGACATCCTGGTCGGCAAGGTCACCCCCAAGGGTGAGACCGAGCTGACCCCGGAGGAGCGGCTGCTCCGCGCGATCTTCGGTGAGAAGGCCCGCGTGGTGCGCGACACCAGCCTCAAGGTGCCGCACGGCGAGACCGGCACGGTCATCGGCGTGCGCACGTTCAGCCGGGAGGACGGCGACGAGCTGTCCCCGGG
>JAEWJG010000161.1 GCA_023386675.1 Actinomycetes bacterium | reverse complement strand
CCCTCCCGCAGACGGCGGGGTCCGCTGGGGGACGGGGCCTTCACGCGTCAGCGGACGCTACTTCGCGGTGACCTCCGCCGGCTGCTTCGCGGCGGTGTCCTTCTCGGCGGTGACCTTCTTGCGCGCTGGGGCCTTCTTCGCGGGCTCCTCCGGAGCGGCCTCGACGGCCGGCTTCGGGCGGGAGGCGAACTCCTCGAAGCTCGCACGCGGGTTCTGGACGGCCTGCAGCGACACGATGTCGCGACCGAGCCACACGTTGTTCCACCAGCCCCACAGCACGCGCCACTTGCGCTCCCAGGTCGGCATCGCCAGACCGTGGTAGCCGCGGTGGGCGGCCCAGCCGAAGAAGCCCTTCACGGCGATCTTGCCGGACTGCAGCACGCCGATGCCGAGGCCGAGGCCCGCCACCGCGCCGAGGCTCTTGTGGTAGTACTGGCGCGGCAGCTCGCCCCGGAGCGAGGCGACGATGTTCTTCGCCATCAGCTTGCCCTGGCGCACAGCGTGCTGGGCGTTGGGGACGCAGTAGCCGCCGACGCCCGCACCGGTGAGGTCCGGGACGGCGGACACGTCGCCCGCGCCCCAGGCGTCCTGGATGATCTCGTCGTCGGTCCCGACGCGCAGATCGGCGCGCACCCGCAGGCGGCCGCGCTCCTCGATCGGAAGGTCCGTGTGGCGGACGACGGTCGGGTTCGCCATGACGCCGGCGGTCCAGACGATGAGGTCCGACTCGAAGCTCTCGCCGGTCGACAGCTGGATGACGCCGTCCACCGCGCTCTGCAGCTGCGTCTCGAGGTGGATCTGCGCGCCGCGCTCCGCGAGGTTCTTGATGACCCAGTGGCTGGTCGGGAGCGACACCTCCGGCATGATCCGGCCCATGGCCTCGATCAGGTGGAAGTGCGTGTCCTCGAACGAGAGCTCGGGGTAGCGCTTCAGGAGCGCGCTGGCGAACGAGCGCAGCTCGGCGAAGATCTCGATGCCGGCGAAGCCGCCGCCGACGACCACGACGGTCAGCAGGCGGTCGCGCTCGGGGCCGGCGGGCATCCCGGCGGCCTTGTCGAAGTTCGTCAGGAGGCGGTCGCGGATGTACACGGCCTCCTCGATGTTCTTGAGGCCGACGGCCTGGTCGGCGACGCCCGGGATCGGGAACGTGCGCGACACGGCACCCGCCGTCACCACGACGATGTCGTACTCGAACTCGTACGCCTCGCCCACCGGAGGCTGGATGGTCGCGACCTTGCGCGCGTGGTCGACGTAGGTGACCTTCGCCGTGATGATGTTCGTCGTCTTGAGGTGACGGCGGTGCGCGACGACCGCATGACGCGGCTCGATGGAGCCCGCCGCGACCTCGGGGAGGAACGGCTGGTACGTCATGTAGGGCAGCGGGTCGACCATGGTGACCTCGGCCTCGCCCGGGCGGAGCTGCTTCTCGAGCTTCCACGCGGTGTAGAAGCCGGCGTATCCGCCGCCGACGATCAGGATTTTGGGCACAGTGATGCGTCTCCTCAACACGAAAAGTTTGGGCCTACATTACTCCTTGCTGCGCATTCGCCTGAAATGCAGCCACGCGCCCGTGCCGCCGAGCGCGACGAGGACGAGGAAGCCGGCGATCAGGCCGAACGGCAACCAGAAAGCGGTGAGGACGCTCCATTGCGGCCAGAACAACTGCGTCCATGGTAGCGCGCGTTCGGGGGTCAGCTTCGTGGGGACGGGCGCGGCCTGTGCGTTTCCGTCCTGCGACGGGGGCGACGGGGGCGAGGTGGCGCTGGGCGACTGCGCCCGGCGGTGGATGCGGATCCAGTCGGCCAGGTCGCCCATCGGGTTGGCGGTGACGTGCGGGACGTCCGCGGTGACCGCGGCCGCCGCGTCCAGCAGCCCGTACCCGTAGATCGGGCTCGGGACCGTGCCGCCCGCGGGCTTGGCGGTGCGGATGACGCGCTCGATCACATCCGGGGCCTTGAGCTCGGGATGCGCGGCGCGCACCAGCGCGACGGCGCCCGAGACGAGCGGCGCCGCCCCGCTCGTCCCCGCCCACTGCACGTACCCGCCGCCCGGGTTCGCGCCGACCAGCTGCTCGCTCGGTGCGGAGACGCCGATGGTGATGCCCTGCGCGGAGGCGTCGAAGCTCGCTGTGCCCGCGCGGTCGACGCCGGCGACGGTCAGCACGCCCGGGATGGTCGCGGGCGCGCCCACCTCCGTGGTGCCGCTGCCGCGGTTGCCCGCCGCGGCGACGATCACGACGTCGTGGTCGAAGGCGTACTGGAACGCCTCGTCCCAGCTGGTCGGCCAGTCCAGCGTGTTGCGGGTGAGCGACATGTTGATGACCGAGGCGCCGTTGTCGACCGCCCAGCGCACGGCATCGGCGATCTGCGTGTCGCTGCCCACCGGTCCCATGGCCTTCCCGAGGGCGACCGAGACGGGCAGGATGGTGGCCTCCGGGGCTGCGCCCAGCACGCCGGCGCCGGGGCCGTTCCCCCGCCCGGCGAGCAGCGAAGCGACCCAGGTGCCGTGGTTGGCGCTCTCCGCATCGCCGAGGGGTTTCTGGCCGTTGGCGGCGCCGACGCCGGAGACGTCCGTGCCGCTGCCGATCGCGCCGGCGAGGTCGGGGACGGAGCCGTCGACCCCGGTGTCGATGACGGCGACCTTCACCCCGGCACCGCGGGTGGTGCTCCAGGCCTGCTGGAAACCGTAGTCGCTCAGCCAGTACTCGAGGTCGCGCACCTGGTCGGCCCGCGCCGCGGTCGCGGGGACGATGGCCGCCGCCACCGCCAGGACGCCGGCGACCGCGGTCGCGACGAACCGTCGCGCCGAGCCGGAGACGCGTCCCCAGTTCACCGCTCCCCCTAGCCGGCGATGTCGATGCGGCACTCGCACACCGCGGGCGACCAGTCGCCGCGCGCGAGCGCCAGGTCGCCGATCGGGTTGACGCCGGGGCCCGCCGCGAGCGCGTGCGCGGCCAGGGCGTGCAGGCACTTGACGCGGGACGGCATCCCGCCCGCGGAGATCCCCGCGATCTCCTCGACGACGGCGATGGACTCGCGGTCGGCGAGGTACTGCTCGTGCGCCGCCGCGTACCGGGCGCGCACCTCCTCGTCGTCGGCGAGGAGATCGTTGTACTCGGTCATCACCTGCGTCGCCTCGAGAGCGGACATCGCGGCGGTCGCTGCCGGATGCGTCAGGTAGTAGAAAGTCGGGAACGGCGTGCCGTCGTCGAGGCGGGGGGCGGTGGAGACGACCGTCGGACGGCTGCACACGCAGCGCGCGGCGATGCCGACGACGTTGCGCGCCGGGCGGCCGAGCTGCTCGGAGACGACGGCGATGTCCTCGTCGGTCACGGGATCGAAGGGGGGTCTGGTCATGCGCGTTCTACTTCTTGGGTGCGGGAGCCGGGGTCGGCGTGGGCGCGGGCGAGGAGCCGGCACCGCCGCTCAGCTGCTGGGGAGTGGCGTCGGTGAGGCCGGCGCCCATGAAGGAGCCGAACAGCGATCCGACCCAGTCGGTCTGCGTCTTCTGGAGCTTGGAGCTGACCGGCGTGGTGTCCTGCTTCGCCGCGGGCGCGCGGTCGTCGATCACCAGGTAACTCGTCTCGCCGGGCATCACGTAGTACAGGCGGTCGCGGGCCTGGGCGCGGAGGTAGCTGGGGTCGTTCCAGCGGGCGCGCTGATCCTTGAGCGTGCTCACCTGCGTCGCGAGCTGGTCGACCGCGCGCTGCTGGTCGGCGATCTGCTGCCGCTGCGCCAGGACCGCCTGCACGCTCGGTGCGAGGACGATGACGGCGAGCACGAGCACGCCCATCATCACGAGCGAGAACGCCGAGAAGTGGAGCTGGCGCAGCCAGCTTCCGGTGCCGCTCGGGCGCTGCATGCGCACCGGGACGCGGCGCGTGCGCGGCTTCGGCATGGGCCCTCCCGGTTCGGCGTGACGGAGCCGGTCGGCCCCCTCTCATCGTAGGCGATGCGGGTGGCGGGGCCGGTGGCGCGACGGGGTGTCGGGATGCGCTCAGCCGCCGGCCAGGACCGCGACCAGCCGTACGATCCCCACGGCCGCGAGCACCCCGCCGCCCAGAGCGAACACGGCGCCGAGCGCTCGGGCGTCGCGCGGACGGAACGGCCGGCGCGCATCCTCGTCCGCGAAGAACGCGGCCGCGCGCCCCGGACG
>JAEWJG010000084.1 GCA_023386675.1 Actinomycetes bacterium | reverse complement strand
ACGCGGCGCACAGGGCCGCGACGACGGCACACACCACCCAGCAGAGCGCAAAGCCGGAGGACGCCGCCGACGCCGGGAAGGCCGCGGACAAGGCCGACGACGCCGCCCGCGCCGCCAACGCGGCCCTGCAGGCGGCGCATCAGGCCTGGTACGACGCCCGCGACCGCAAGGACCGGGCCGCCGAGAAGGCCGTGAACGCCATCGTCGACGTGGTGGACCACCACAACAACGGCCTGAAGAACCCGGGGTTCTGGGACAAGGTGATGGATGTGATCGAGACGATCGGCGACATCGCCGGTGTGCTCGCGATCTTCCTCTCCTGGGTTCCGATCCTCGGACAGGTGCTCGCCGTGATCGCCCTGGTCGCCGCTGTCATCAAGCTCGTGGATGCGGTCGTCAAGTTCGCGAACGGCGAGGGCAGCTTCCTCGACATCCTGGGCGCCGCCGTCACGGTCGTGCTGAGCGTCTTCGGCGGCCGCATCTTCGCGTTCCTCGGAAAGGCGGCGCGGATCAAGGGCCTCGCTCGCGTCCCGAAGCTCGTGGGCGGCGTGCACACCAGCCCCAACGCGATGCTGAAGGCGCAGATCGGCAAGCGCCTGATGAAGTCGGCGACCAAGACTCTGTTCAAGAACCCGGGCAAGGACCTCAACGTCTGGAAGGCCGCCGGCGAGTCCGGGGCGGCGCAGCGCGAGGCCTACACCGCGCTGTTCACCCATGGCGCCGATAAGGCGAAGGCGCTCCGCACGCTGACGGGTCTGGACCAGAACGTCGTGAAGGCGGTCGGGCATGACATCAAAGCCAAGGAGTTCAGCATCCTGACCGCCACCGCCGCCTACCGGCAGGGCAGCGCGCTCTACAACAAGGGCGCGGACCTGTTCAACGTGCCGGGTAAGGTCGACACCATCGTCAACAAGCTCGACGGCGGCCGAAACCACACCGACCTGCCGCAGCTGCCGAGCGTCGACCTGCAGAAGTTCGCGCTGAAGCAGGCCGACACGTACCTTCCGACGTACAAGAGCCATAACGGCTGAGGGGTGGATCGCGCATGACGCTGCGCTCGCAGGACATCGTCGACTTCTCGTTCGAGGCGCCCGACGACTGGCACGACGTCGAGCTGCTGAGCGACCGTGGCAGCGACGACTGGGCCCAGCGCCTGGTCGCCACCCTCTCCGCGGGGGAGGCGGCGGGCGAGCTGAACGAGCGGCTGCAGGCGCTGCAGCGGGTGCTGCACGAGGAGGACCCGACCGGCGCCACGCGCGCCCGGGTGTACATCCCGGTGCCGGAGTCGGGCGTCCTGAACGCGTTCCAGACCTTCGAGCTGCTGGAGCTCGAGACCGATGATTCGCCCGAGAGCTACCTCGCCGCCGTGGAGGACGAGAGCGAGCACAGCGAGCCGGGGTTCCGCATCCTCGGCTTCCGCTCGTGGCGCACCGCACACGCGACCGGCGAGCTCGCCGGGTTCACGCACCTGACCGCGCTCGCCGACGAGGATGCGGGGGATGCGCTCCTCGAGCAGCGCGTCGTGTTCGCCATCTTCCCGGTGGGCTCGGCGCAGGCGTTCCAGATGGTGTTCCGCTCGGCGTTCGTGGGCGGGTTCTCCGACATGGTCGAGGAGACGCAGGCCATCGCGGACTCACTGCGCATCACGCTGGGGGAGTGGGCATGAGCGACGCGCGCCTGACCGAACTCGGTGAGGAGCTCACCATCGTCTTCCCGGGCACGTGGGTGATGATCCCGCTGCACGACGACGAGGCGGCCGCGCGTCGCATCCAGCGCCTCGTCGCCCAGCGTGTCGGCCGCGCCGACCGGCTCGCGCGCGTGCGCCGCACCGCGAAGAGCGAGCTGGAGCGACTCGTCGCGCTGGCGAACGACAGCTCGGCCTTCGCCCTGGCGCTTTCGCTGGAGATCCTCCCCGGGGTGCCGTTCCCCGCCTCGCTGGTGCTCGCCCGCGAGGAGTGGCCGACGCGTCCGGAGGCGCTGGACGAACCGGGCGTGCACCTGGGGCGCTGCTTCCCCGGCGATGAGGCCCTCGATCTGTCGATCGGGCCGGTGCGCAGGCGCTCGGCGGTCCGGCAGACCACGTACGAGGAGGAATCCGCCCCGGAGCTCGTGGCCGACTACCGCTTCGCGACCCCGGACGGCGAGCGCCTCGTCCACGCGCGGATCAACGCGCCGATGGCGACCGCGCCCGACCTCTACCTGGAGCTGTTCGACGCCATGATCGACTCGATCAGCTTCCGGTCGCCGGTCGCCGCGACGGCCGACGGCCGCTGACCCGCCCGCGGTACGCACGCACCAGGAGCACGACCGTCGCGACGACCAGGGCGGCCGTCACGACGATCCACACCACGGCGCCCACGGTCCCGACGGGCCAGAACAGCCAGCCCGCGACCAGGAACGACGCCAGCCCGTACGGGATCCCCGCCCACAGCATCGCGAGCCGGGGGCGCCAGCCGAGCAGCATCAGCTCTGTCCAGAACCGCGTCCACGGCGTCAGCCGGACCGGGAGCAGCGAGAGCGCGGTGGGACCGAGGGTCGGCGGACCGATGACGTCGCGCGACCATCCGGTGCTCGAGAGGCGCTCGCCGGCGTAGCCGGGCTGCAGGCTGCGCACGACGTAGGTCCACGCGAGCACGGCCAGCGGGACGGAGGCCAGCGGCAGCGCCACGAACGCGTAGCCGAGCAGCGGCACGAGCACCACGACCGAGAACAGCAGGAACAGGACGGTGACGACGGCGTCGCCGCCGGTCACGAACTCCCGCGAGCTGAAGTCCGGGTTCGTGCTCCACAGCCCGAACGGGAGCGCCGCAGGCAGGAGCAGGGTGACGATCCCCAGAACGGTCCACACGAGCGCGACGATCAGGTACCCGAACGGCCGAAGGGCCCGTGAGCCGGCGGACGGCGGTGTCGCCGCGCGGTCGGCTCCCGAGCGCCGGGGCCGGCGGGCCGCCTTGGCCGCGGCGGAGTTCGGGTTCGGCCTCATCGTGCTGTAGGACGGCATGGCTGCCAGGCTATCCCGCTGGGCCTGCGGCCACGAGGCGCACCGGATGGGGAGTGGTCCCCATTCCCTCCCCCGGGCGCGCCTGGTTAGGTGGACGTAGCTGGTCGGCCCCGGGGGTACGGCCTCTTCCGAACAACGAAGGGATAAGGACCGTCATGGCCAACATGAACGTCACGTACGGCGAGATGACCGATGCCGCCAACCGCCTCATCGCGGGCAAGGACGACATCACCGCGAAGCTCCACGAACTCCAGAACCTGGTGAACGGCCTCGTCAACGGCGGCTTCGTCACCGACCAGGCGTCCGGCGCGTTCCACACCTCGTACGAGCAGTTCACGAAGGGCACCACCGAGGCGGTCAACGGCCTCGACGGGATGTCGCAGTTCCTCACCAAGGCCGCTGACGCGCTGCAGAACGTCGACAGCGAGCTGGCGAAGGGCATCGGCGGCTGAGCCGCCGCGCCACCGCCCGGAGAGGGGCGGCCGTCGACCCGGACGGCCGGCCCTTTTCGCCGTCCGCGGACAGGGCCTCTAGCACCCCGCGCTCATTTGACCGGGAGAGACCCGCCGGATAGTATTTATCGGGTGTGCGCTCTGCTGCGCGCTTGCTCCATGCCCACTTCCGGGTACGGGACGAGCGGGCCGGCACGTACTCATCCCCACGGCATATCGACCCGGGGCCGATCGGTAGCAACCCATTGGTCGGGGCCGATACTCCCACCGTCTGAACAACCCGCGACGCGGGCGGTTCGGGGTGCGGGAAAAGCAACAGCTGTCACCGTGCAGTCCAAATAAGGAGAAGTTCAGTGCCAACCATTCAGCAGTTGGTCCGCAAGGGACGGACGCCGAAGGTCACCAAGACCAAGGCCCCCGCCCTGAAGGCCAACCCCCAGCAGCGCGGCGTGTGCACCCGTGTCTACACCACCACCCCCAAGAAGCCGAACTCGGCGCTCCGCAAGGTCGCCCGTGTGAAGCTGTCGAACGGGACCGAGGTCACCGCTTACATCCCCGGTGAGGGCCACAACCTGCAGGAGCACTCGATGGTGCTCGTCCGCGGCGGTCGTGTGAAGGACCTGCCCGGCGTCCGTTACAAGATCGTCCGTGGCGCGCTCGACACCCAGGCCGTCAAGAACCGCAAGCAGGCTCGCAGCCGTTACGGCGCGAAGATGGAGAAGAAGTAATGCCTCGCAAGGGTCCCGCTCCGAAGCGTCCCGTCGTCGCCGACCCCGTGTACGGCGCGCCGGTCGTCAGCCGGCTCGTCAACAAGATCCTCCTCGACGGCAAGAAGGGCCTCGCCGAGCGCATCGTCTACGACGCGCTCGAGGGCGTCGGCACCAAGTCCGGTCAGGACGCGGTCACCGTGCTCAAGAAGGCTCTCGACAACGTCCGCCCGACCCTCGAGGTCCGCAGCCGCCGCGTCGGTGGCTCGACCTACCAGGTGCCGGTCGAGGTCAAGCCGCACCGCGCCAACACGCTGGCGCTCCGCTGGCTCACCAGCTACGCCAAGGGCCGTCGTGAGAAGACGATGACCGAGCGTCTCCAGAACGAGATCCTGGACGCGTCCAACGGTCTCGGCGCCGCTGTCAAGCGTCGCGAGGACACGCACAAGATGGCCGAGTCGAACAAGGCCTTCGCCCACTACCGCTGGTAACAGCTTTTATCGGAACATGGCTGGCCGCCCGGGCGTTGTATTGAATAGTGCCGCGCCCGGGCGGCACACCTTCCACTTTCTATTTTTCGGAGGAACCCTGTGGCACAGGACGTGCTCACCGACCTGAACAAGGTCCGCAACATCGGCATCATGGCCCACATCGATGCCGGCAAGACCACCACGACCGAGCGCATCCTGTTCTACACGGGCGTCAACCACAAGATCGGCGAGACCCACGACGGCGCCTCGACCACCGACTGGATGGAGCAGGAGAAGGAGCGCGGCATCACCATCACGTCCGCGGCCGTGACCTGCTTCTGGAACAAGAACCAGATCAACATCATCGACACCCCGGGTCACGTCGACTTCACCGTCGAGGTGGAGCGCTCGCTCCGCGTGCTCGACGGTGCCGTCGCCGTCTTCGACGCGAAGGAGGGCGTGGAGCCCCAGTCGGAGACCGTGTGGCGCCAGGCCGACAAGTACAACGTCCCGCGCATCTGCTTCGTCAACAAGATGGACAAGCTCGGCGCCGACTTCTACTTCACCGTCGACACCATCGTCTCGCGCCTCGGCGCCAAGCCGCTGGTGATGCAGCTCCCGATCGGATCCGAGTCCGACTTCATCGGCGTGGTCGACCTGATCGAGATGCGCGCGCTGGTCTGGCCCGGCGACGCCAAGGGTGATGTCACCATGGGCGCCAAGTACGAGGTCCAGGAGATCCCCGCCGACCTGCAGGCCAAGGCCGAGGAGTACCGCGCGAAGCTGATCGAGACCGTCGCCGAGACCGACGACGTGCTGCTCGAGAAGTTCTTCGGCGGCGAGGAGATCACCGTCCCGGAGATCAAGGCGGCCATCCGCAAGCTCACCGTGAACAACGAGATCTACCCGGTCCTCTGCGGTTCCGCGTTCAAGAACCGTGGCGTGCAGCCGATGCTCGATGCCGTGATCGACTACCTCCCGTCCCCGCTGGACGTGCCCGCCATCGAGGCGCACAACCCGCGCGACGAGGAGCAGGTCATCATGCGTCACGCCGACGCCACCGAGCCGTTCTCGGCGCTGGCCTTCAAGGTCGCGGTGCACCCGTTCTTCGGTCGTCTGACCTACGTGCGCGTCTACTCGGGCCGCATCGACTCCGGTGCCCAGGTCGTCAACTCGACCAAGGGCAAGAAGGAGCGCATCGGCAAGATCTTCCAGATGCACGCCAACAAGGAGAACCCGGTCGACTTCGTCACCGCCGGCAACATCTACGCGGTGATCGGCCTCAAGGACACCACCACCGGTGACACCCTGAGCGACCCGGACAACCAGGTCGTGCTCGAGTCGAAGACCTTCCCGGAGCCGGTGATCGAGGTCGCCATCGAGCCGAAGACCAAGGCCGACCAGGAGAAGCTGGGCACCGCGATCCAGAAGCTGGCCGAAGAGGACCCGACGTTCCGCACCGAGCAGAACCAGGAGACCGGCCAGACCGTCATCAAGGGCATGGGCGAGCTCCACCTCGACATCCTCGTCGACCGCATGAAGCGCGAGTTCAACGTCGAGGCCAACGTGGGCAAGCCCCAGGTGGCCTACCGCGAGACGCTCCGCCGCACGGTCGAGAAGTACGACTACACCCACAAGAAGCAGACCGGTGGTTCCGGTCAGTTCGCGAAGGTGCAGATCAGCCTGGAGCCCATGGAGGTCACCCCGGAGACCTCGTACGAGTTCGTGAACGCCGTCACCGGTGGTCGCGTGCCGCGCGAGTACATCCCCTCGGTGGACGCCGGAATCCAGGACGCGATGCAGGTCGGCGTGCTCGCCGGCTTCCCGACGGTGGGCGTCAAGGCGACGCTCCTCGACGGTGCAGCGCACGACGTCGACTCCTCGGAGATGGCGTTCAAGATCGCCGGCTCGATGGCCTACAAGGAGGCCGCTCGGAAGGCGAACCCGGTGCTCCTCGAGCCGCTCATGGCGGTCGAGGTGCGCACGCCGGAGGAGTACATGGGCGACGTCATCGGCGACCTGAACTCGCGTCGTGGGCAGATCCAGTCCATGGAGGACGCGAGCGGCGTCAAGGTCGTTCGCGCGAACGTCCCGCTGTCCGAGATGTTCGGCTACATCGGCGACCTGCGGTCCAAGACCTCGGGCCGTGCGGTGTACTCGATGCAGTTCGACAGCTACGCGGAGGTCCCGAAGGCTGTGGCCGACGAGATCGTCCAGAAGAGCAAGGGCGAGTGACCTCGGTCGCTGCTTCCAGGCAACATCCCGTAACATAAGAAACCAATCCCGCAGAGCCACCGGTCGAAATCCGTCGACCGGAGGATCTGCACGAGAGTCCTGAGGAGGACCACAGTGGCTAAGGCCAAGTTCGAGCGGACTAAGCCGCACGTGAACATCGGAACCATCGGTCACGTCGACCACGGCAAGACGACGCTCACCGCGGCGATCTCCAAGGTGCTTGCTGACAAGTACCCGTCGGCGACCAACGTGCAGCGCGACTTCGCGTCGATCGACTCGGCTCCGGAAGAGCGTCAGCGTGGTATCACGATCAACATCTCGCACGTCGAGTACGAGACGCCGAAGCGCCACTACGCGCACGTCGACGCCCCGGGTCACGCCGACTACATCAAGAACATGATCACCGGTGCGGCTCAGATGGACGGCGCGATCCTCGTGGTCGCCGCCACCGACGGCCCGATGGCTCAGACCCGTGAGCACGTTCTGCTCGCCAAGCAGGTCGGCGTTCCGTACCTGCTCGTCGCGCTGAACAAGTCCGACATGGTCGACGACGAGGAGATCCTGGAGCTCGTCGAGCTCGAGGTCCGCGAGCTGCTCTCCAGCCAGGACTTCGACGGCGACAACGCGCCGGTCGTCCGCGTCTCGGGCCTGAAGGCTCTCGAGGGCGACGAGAAGTGGACCCAGAGCATCCTCGACCTCATGGAGGCCGTGGACGACTCCATCCCGGACCCGGTGCGCGACAAGGACAAGCCGTTCCTGATGCCGATCGAGGACGTCTTCACGATCACCGGTCGTGGCACCGTCGTCACCGGTCGCGCCGAGCGCGGCACCCTCGCCATCAACTCCGAGGTCGAGATCGTCGGCATCCGCCCGACGCAGAAGACCACGGTCACCGGTATCGAGATGTTCCACAAGCAGCTCGACGAGGCGTGGGCCGGCGAGAACTGTGGTCTGCTCCTCCGCGGCACCAAGCGCGAGGACGTGGAGCGCGGCCAGGTCGTCGCGAAGCCGGGTTCTGTGACCCCTCACACCAACTTCGAGGGAACCGCCTACATCCTGTCCAAGGATGAGGGTGGCCGTCACAACCCCTTCTACACGAACTACCGTCCGCAGTTCTACTTCCGCACCACCGACGTCACCGGCGTCATCTCGCTGCCCGAGGGCACCGAGATGGTCATGCCCGGCGACACCACCGACATGTCGGTCGAGCTGATCCAGCCGATCGCCATGGAGGAGGGCCTCGGCTTCGCCATCCGTGAGGGTGGCCGCACCGTGGGCGCCGGTACCGTCACGAAGATCAACAAGTAAGTTCCCTCGCGGATCTCGCTTGCGAGAGGGTCGGACCTTCGGGTCCGGCCCTCTTCTTCGTTTTCCGACGGTTCCCTTCTCTCCGTCTGCGGCCGTCCTCTCCGTTTCCGGCCGTCCTCTCCGTCAGCGGCCGTTCGCCCGTTTCCGGCCGGTCTCTCCGTTTCCGTCCCTTCGATCAATCCGTTTCCTGGCAGTCTCGCCGCAGGGGTTTACCTCTCGCCATCCGAGTCGCAGAATTGACGCACCGTTTCAACCGGACGGTTCCCGTCGACGAGAGGAGCGCCTATGAATACCGGAGGCCTCGCAAACCAGCCCACACCGCTGACAGGATCTCGTACCGAGAGTTCGGGAACCGCCTAGCGGTCGTGAACATCAGCTGAGTGGCGGCGCGAGGCGCCACTCGAGCGGGGTCGGCGGAGCCGGCCCCGCTCCTTTGTGCTCGGAGGCCGGCTGCTCGAGCGAGCCCAGCCGCCCCGCGCCACACGGGACGCCTGCCTCCTCCATCAGAGCGCGCATCCGATCGGGGCGAGTGGCCGTCGCCCAACCCCACCGGATCACCCGGAACCCCATCGACTCGATCAATCGCTGACGCTCCCGCTGTCTGGCGTTCACCTCCCGTGCCGAGCGTCCGCCCATGGTGGCCGGGTGCAGGTACTTCACGGCTCCGTCGGCCTCACCGACCAGCCCGAGCTCGGGCCACACGAAGTCGAGCTTGGCCCGGAACCCGAGCAGGTCGCCCAGCTCCTGCTGCAGCCGCGGCGGCGGTGCCCCCGCCAGCGCAAGCGACACCCGGCTCACCGACTCCAGCGGAGACTCGGCCTCTCCATCTGCGAACTCGAGCGCCTCCTGTACGCGTCGGCGCTGCTCCGGATCTTCGATGCACGTCGCGGCGTGCAACAGCTGCTCGCGCCGCGCGAGCGGTTCGCGGTCGCCGAAGGGGCCCCGCGATAACGCAGCATCGGCCGCGACCACCCCATCCATCAGCGATGCGCGCCCGGCGATATCGGCCACGGTGCGTGCGACAGACGTCACAAGCAGGCCCCGCCGCTCGACGACCTCGCGCCCGGGGTCGCCGCGCGGCAGATGGTGGATGGACTCCGGCAACCGCCCCAGCAGCGGCAGCCCATGGATCACCGCCGCCGACCGACGACTGAACACCGGCCGTACCGGTCGCACCGCGGCGAAGGTGCGCAGCCGCGCCACCTCGTCCTCGCGGGAACGACGGCGTGCGATCTGCTGGAGGTTGGCGAGACGGCCGGGCTCGACGGCACGGAGGTGGATACGGCTGAGTGTTGCGTTCGTGGTCATGCACTCAGCCTCACGGGCTGCCAGCCTCCGTGGAGGGGCTCGTGCGAAACTGTGGAGAAGTCGCTCGTCCACAGGTCGGACGTGCGCGACACGCCCGGGTTGCAGCATCGGCCGCGATCTGGCAAACTTGTCTAGTTCAACATTTCGGAACGTGTGTGCAGGTGCGCGCTCAGACCGGATCACTGCCAGGCAGTGCATAGCCCGTCACTTGAAGTGATATGAGGTTAGGCCGCAGGCAGCAGGACACGCTCAATTCGACACTCAAAGAGGCCAGGGGCTATCTCTGTGCCTTTTGGTCCACGGGCCTCATGCGGGTCGAAAAGAGTTGACAGAAGAATAGTGGCGTTCCCCACGCGTACGTCGCACCGCGTCCAATGCGAAGAACGACTCGAGAGAGCCGTCTCGTACGACGCCATAACAAGAGAGAGAGTCAGACATGGCGGGACAGAAGATCCGCATCCGGCTTAAGTCGTATGACCACGAGGTCATCGACTCCTCGGCGCGCAAGATCGTCGACACGGTGACCCGTGCCGGCGCGACCGTCGTCGGCCCGGTGCCGCTTCCCACCGAGAAGAACGTGGTCGTCGTGATCCGTTCGCCCCACAAGTACAAGGACAGCCGTGAGCACTTCGAGATGCGCACGCACAAGCGGCTGATCGACATCATCGACCCGACGCCGAAGGCCGTCGACTCGCTCATGCGTCTCGACCTGCCCGCCGACGTCAACATCGAGATCAAGCTCTAAGGGGGAGTGCCGCTATGTCCAACATCGAGACCAAGACTTCGAAGGGCCTCCTCGGCAAGAAGCTCGGCATGACCCAGGTCTGGGACGAGAACAACAAGCTCATCCCCGTGACCGTCATCGAGATCACGCCGAACGTCGTGACCCAGGTCCGCACCCCCGAGGCCGACGGCTACAACGCCGTCCAGATCGCCTACGGCCAGATCGACCCGCGCAAGGTGAACAAGCCGGCCGCCGGTCACTTCGACAAGGCGGGCGTCACGCCGCGCCGTCACCTGACCGAGGTCCGCACCGCCGACGCCGCCGAGTACGCGGCCGGCCAGGAGCTCACCGTCGACGGGACCTTCGAGGTCGGCCAGCTGGTCGACGTCGTCGGCACCTCGAAGGGTAAGGGCTTCGCCGGTGTCATGAAGCGCCACAACTTCCAGGGCGTCTCCGCTTCGCACGGTGCGCACCGCAACCACCGCAAGCCGGGCTCCATCGGCGCCTCCTCGACCCCGAGCCGTGTCTTCAAGGGCATGCGCATGGCCGGTCGCATGGGTGGCGAGCGCGTCACCGTCCTGAACCTCAAGGTTCAGGGCATCGACGCCGAGAAGGGCCTGCTGCTGGTCAAGGGCGCCGTTCCCGGCGCTCGTGGCCGCATCGTTTTCGTCCGCAACGCAGTGAAGGGGGCCTAAGTAGATGGCTACCTCGATTGACGTCGTCGACCTCAAGGGCAAGAAGGCCGGCTCCATCGACCTTCCCGAGGCCCTGTTCGACGTTCAGACCAACATCCCGCTGATCCACCAGGTCGTCACCGCCCAGCTCGCCGCTGCGCGTCAGGGCACGCACAAGACCAAGGGTCGTGGCGAGGTCTCCGGCGCCGGCCGCAAGCCGTTCAAGCAGAAGGGCACCGGCCGCGCTCGTCAGGGCTCGATCCGCGCTCCTCAGATGACCGGTGGTGGCATCGTCCACGGCCCGACGCCGCGCAGCTACGCGCAGCGCACCCCGAAGAAGATGATCGCCGCTGCTCTGCTCGGCGCGCTCTCGGACCGCGCCCGCGGCGCCCGTCTCCACGCCGTCCAGGCCTTCACCGCCGGTGAGGCGCCCTCGACCAAGGCCGTCGTCGAGCTGCTCAGCGGCATCGCGACCTCGAAGCACGTCCTGATCGTGCTCGAGCGCGACGACGAGCTGGCCTTCAAGAGCGTGCGCAACATCCCGTCGGTGCACGTGCTGACCTTCGACCAGCTGAACGCCTACGACGTCCTGGTGAGCGACGACATCGTCTTCTCGCAGGCCGCGCTCGAGGGCTTCATCGCCAGCAAGAACAAGGAAGAGGTGAACGCGTAATGGCCGCCGTCAACAAGGACCCGCGCGACATCATCATCGCCCCGGTCGTCTCCGAGAAGAGCTACGGCCTGATCGACGAGGGCAAGTACACGTTCGTCGTCGACCCGCGTTCGAACAAGACCGAGATCAAGCTCGCCATCGAGTCGATCTTCAAGGTCGAGGTCGCGTCGATCAACACCCTGAACCGCCAGGGCAAGACCCGTCGCACCAAGTTCGGAATCGGCAAGCGCAAGGACACCAAGCGTGCCATTGTCACGCTGAAGTCCGGATCCATCGACATCTTCACGGCCGTCGGCTGAGACTAGAGGAAGACAGACATGGCTATTCGTAACTACAAGCCCACGACCCCCGGTCGTCGCGGCTCCTCGGTCGCCGACTTCGCCGAGATCACCCGCTCGACGCCGGAGAAGTCCCTTCTCCGTCCGCTGTCGAAGACCGGTGGCCGCAACAACCAGGGCCGCATCACGACCCGTCACATCGGTGGTGGCCACAAGCGCCAGTACCGCGTGATCGACTTCCGTCGCAACGACAAGGACGGCGTCGACGCCAAGGTCGCGCACATCGAGTACGACCCGAACCGCACGGCGCGCATCGCGCTCCTGCACTACGTGGACGGCACGAAGCGCTACATCCTCGCGCCGAACAAGCTGAACCAGGGCGACATCGTCGAGTCGGGTCCCTCGGCCGACATCAAGCCCGGCAACAACCTGCCGCTCAAGAACATCCCGGTGGGTACCGTCATCCACGCGATCGAGCTCAAGCCCGGCGGGGGCGCCAAGCTCGCCCGCTCGGCCGGCGCCTCGGAGCGCCTCGTCGCCAAGCACGGCCCCTACCCCCA
>JAEWJG010000083.1 GCA_023386675.1 Actinomycetes bacterium | reverse complement strand
GTCAGGACCGGCGGCTGCCCCGACGGCGCTGGATCAGGAGCGCGCCGGCACCCGCAGCGGCGAGGAGTGCGGCGATCCCGGCCGCAGCCATCGACCAGGAGCCGTCGGCGCCGGTGGCCGCCAGCGCGCCCGTGGACGGACCGGCCGTCGAGACCGCCGCGGGTGCGGTCGGGGCGGTGACGGTGAAGGTGATCGGCTGTGTCGCTGCCGAGGTGTTCGTCACGACGCCCGCCGCGTTGCGAGTGAACGCGACCGCGAACACGGTCGTCGACCCGGGCGCGAGCGTACGGGTCACCGTCCACGTTCCATCCGCTGCCACCGTGATCGGGTTCGCTTCCGCGAAGGCCGCGTCGACCGGCTGCGAGGACTGGGGCGGCGTTCCCGTCGGGTAGGCGATGAGCGCGATGTAGTCGCCGGGGTTGCCCTTCCCGGTGAAGGTCACCGGGCTGCCGACCTGCTGGCCCGGCTGCGGCGAGGTGATCGCCGGCTGCGGCAGCGGGGGCACTGGAACGGGAGCGACGGTGATCGTGAGGGGACCGGTCGTGTCCGTGCCGGCGACGTTCGTCGCTGCCACGCGGAACGTGGTCGCGGCGGCCGTCGTCGGTGTGCCCGAGAGGACTCCCGTGGTGGAGTCCAGCGTCAGCCCGGCGGGCAGCGTGTCACCGGCCACGAGCGCGAACGTCGGTGCGGGGACACCCGACGCGGTGAACGTGTACGAGTAGGCCGTGCCCACCGTCGCCGACGGTGATGGAGCAGCAGCCGTGAACGCCGGGGCGATGGCCTCCGTGATCCGCGACACGGTGTTGTCCCCGTAGTCGGCCACATAGATGTCGCCGTTCGGAGCGATCCCCACGGAAGACGGTGAGGCGCCGACCTGGATGGTGGTGATCGACTGACCGGGCAGCCCCGGGCCCGTGATCCGCATGACCGTGTTGTCGCCGGAGTTCGCGACATACAGGGTGCCGTCGGGCGCGATGGCGACGGAGTCGGGGCTGGAACCGACGGGGATGGTCGTCATGGCCTGTGTCGGCGAATCGGGGTTCGTGATGCTGGTGACGGTGTTCGCCTGGCGGTCGGCCGTGTAGACCGTGCCGTCCGGGCCCACTCGCACCTCGTACGGACTCGTGGAGAGGGCGATCGTGGACACGGTGGGCGTTGCCGACTCCGGGTCCACGATGTGGGAGAGGCTGTTGCTGTCCTCGCCGGCGGCGTAGAGGGACCCATCGGGTGCCACGGCCAGCGAGATCGCAGTCCTGCCGAGCGGGATCGTGGTGACGACTTGGTTGGTGGTACCGGGGTTGGTGATCTGCGTGAGTGTCTGGGTGTTCTGACCGGCGGCGTAGACCGTGCCGTCCGGGGCGACCGCCACCGCGACCTCCGGCGTGGCGAGGGGGATCTGGTTCACCGCCTGGCTGCTGGTGCCGGCATTCGTGATCTGCGTCAGGTACGCGGCCGTGAAGTTCGCCGTGTAGACGGTGCCATCCGGAGCGACGGCGATGGACCGCGGTCCGGTGCCGAGCGGGATCGTCGAGACGGACTGGCTGGGCGTTCCGGGGTTCGCGATCCGGGACACCGTGAAGCCGTCGACGTCGGCCGTGTAGACCGTGCCGTCCGGAGCGATCGCGACCGAGACCGGTGCGCTGCCCACCGGGATCGTCGTCACCGAGTCGGCGGCGTTCGCCGCTGTCGGCACGGCGAAGATCGCGAGGGCGGCGACCGCCGCGCCCGCCAGCAACGCCTTCGGGACATTCCGCATCAGATGCTCCAAACGTGCATCCGCGCGCCACCCCGACGACGCACAGGACCACCAGCAGACAGACAGACCGGCACCGCGGTCTTCGGGTCGCCGCCGTACAGGTGGGCAGCGCACTCGCGTCCCTGGGTGTCACCCTAGTGGCCCAGCGGGAACGGCCGAGCTGTCCTGTGGCGCACGCTGCCGGAAGTCGCTCCTTCATGTTCGCCTCACGAACCAGCTGCCACAGTGCCCACGCGAGGACGCCCCCATCCGGGGGATGAGGGCGTCCTGCTCCCCGGCGTCGGAGCCGGGATGGGTGACGGCTACTGGTCGTCGTGGTCGGTCGAGCCCGGAGCGATCCCCGGCACCTCGTTCGGACCGTAGATCTTCGCGTCGCCCGGGTACGGCGACGTCCAGTGCTTGGTCTGGTACCAGGTCCAGCGGTTCATCAGCAGCGGGTTGTCGTAGTCCGGGATCGCCGGGTGCCCGGCCGTCCCCGTGAAGTGCTGCTTGCCCGCCCACTTCTGCCACTCGGCGGCCACGCTCTTCTCGGAGTCGGGGACCGCGGCATCCTTCGCCGCCTGAGCGTTGATCGCGTCGGCCGCAGCGCCCGTCTGGCCCAACGTGTCGTAGCCGCAGGCGGGCTTGGTCGCCACGCCCTCGGTCAACGGGATCTGGTTGGCCACCGCGTTGTACGGCGCCAGGTCCGGCTTGTTCGTGAAGGCGTCGAACATCGGCGTCGCGGCGGCGAGCTTCTGGTTGAGCGGCTGCGCGCCGAGGATCTGCTCGATGGTGCGGACCATGTTGATCTGCGAGTAGAAGGTGTTAACCGTCTTCCCGTGGACCGCGTAGGGGCTGATGACCTGGATGGGCGCACGGTGGCCGTCGACGTGGTCGGCGGAGTCCTGGCTGTCGTCCTCTGCGACGAAGATCGCCGAGTCCTTCCAGTACTGCGAGTGCGAGATCTCGTCGACGATCTTGCCGAGAGCCAGGTCGTTGTCGGCGACCATCGCCTTCGGGTCGGCCGTGCCTCCGGTGTGGTCGCTCGAGAGCCACACCATGTTGAAGTTGGACGGCCCGTTCTTCTCGAAGTCCTGCTTCCAGGTCTCATAGCGGTAGATGTCGGGCACGGCCAGGTCGAACGGCGCCGCGTTCGGGTCGGAGATCGCGTTCAGCGACGGGATCACCGAGCCTGCGTTCCACTTGATCGACGGATCGAACAGCTGGGAGGGCGATCCCCCGGCCATGACGTCCTTCGCGGTGCAGTAGTACTGCTGCCAGGTCGCGCCGGCCGGCTTGCCTTCGCCGTACTCGAACTCGCCGAAGTTCCGCGCGCTCTTGCCGGCGGACTGCACCGAGTTCCACAGGAAGCCGCTGCGCTGGTGACCGAGCACATCCTCCTCGGTGTCGTACGAGCGGGTGTACTCGCCGACGCTGGTCTCGGTGTACGCGGGGTTGTCACCCTGCATGAGCCAGTTGTGACCCTCTGCGGAGTTCGTGCCGATGTCGTACGTGTTGTCGAACAGCCCGAACTGCGACGCGAGCGCGTGCTGGTTGGGCGTCACCGTCTGACCGAACTGCGTCAGCGACGGGTCGCCGTTGCCCTGCTTCATGTCGCCGAAGAGCTGGTCGTATCCGCGGTTCTCCTTGACGACCAGGAACACGTGCTTGATCGGGGACGCGTCGCCGATCCGCTTCGGGATGGCGCTGGCCGGCTGGTCCTCGCCCTGCGCGTCCTCCGCCTGCTGGAGCGACTTGCCGGTCCAGCCGTTCTGGGTGAACACCGTGGCCGTGTACTTCTGGATCTCCTTGTCGCTCGGAAGCGCGAACTTCGTGAGCGACGCGGTGGTCGAGTGCGTGCCGTGCCCGGTCACCACGGGGACGCCCGCCCCCTTGTTGACGGTGATCCCCGGGCCGCGCGCGTCGATGCCGCGCGTGTTGGTGACGACGATGCTGCCCTTCACCGCCGCGACGTTCTCCGGGAAGTAGTCCGTCGGCAGGAGGCCGATGAAGCTCGCCGGGTCGCGCGGTTCCTTGCGGTCGATCTTGTAGACGGCGACGGCGTTCGCTCGGCCGAGGGACACGAGGAGGCGGTCGCCCTGCTGCGTGATCGCGGTGGGCTGGTAGCCCGTCGTCGAGGAGGCCCACGGCTGCGTCGCGAAGGTCTGGACGACGGTGTTGGAGCGGGTGTCCACGACCGAGATGGTGTCGCTGTTCGTGTTGGCCACGTACATCGTGGTGCCGTCGAGGTGCAGGGCCGTGGGGTGCAGCTGCACCGGGATCGTGGCGACGGCGCTCGACGGGCTGGCGGTGTCGATCACGCTGACGGTGCCGGTCGTGCTGGTGCCGAGGGTCGTGTCGGCCGGGACCGCGGTCCCGTACGAACCCAGGGTGGCCTCACCCGCGGTGGCCTGGCGGCCTCCCTCGTTCGACACGTACAGGTGCGAACCGACGAAGGACAGCTGCCGCGGCGCGATGCCGACGGCGAAGGTCTGCCCGATGGTGCCCGTGACCGGGTCGATGGCGACGACGGTGTTCTGGCCGTTCACCGCCGCATAGAGCGTGGAACCGTCCGGCGAGAACGCCATCCCGGCCGTCAGCGCTTCCTGGCCGGCCGCCGAGTTCGGGATGTCGATCTTCGTACCGGCGCCGAGCGACCCGTCGGCATTGAACGGGTACCGGACGATCCCGGTCGCGACCGGCTCGAACAGGAACTTCCCGTCGGGCGAGAACACCGGGCCCTCCTGGCCGACGGTTCCGTCGGAGATCTTCAGGTACTTCATCGAGCCGTACCCTGCACCGGAGGCCGCCGTGGCGAACGATGTCGCAGCGAGCGTGCCCGCGGCCGCGACCGGCTTGTAGGAGTCGAGGTCGAAGACCTGCAGGTCCACCGAGCGGTCGGAGCTCGTCCCCACGAGGAAGCGGCCGTCGGGGCTGACGGTCGAACCCATGAGCTTGCCGAACGGAGTCATCAGTCGACTGCCGACGGGCTGGATCACCTGGTTGGCGGAGACCTGCTGGCCGCCGGGGTACTGCTGACCGACCTGATGGTCTCCGAACGCGATCGTCGAGGCGGTCGCGATCCCGCCTCCGAGGAGGGCGAGAGCGCAGCTGGTCGCGGTGATGGCGAGGACCCGCTGCCGGGTGCTCAGGGAGGAGAGCCGGCGGGTGCCGCTCTTCTGGCGTCGCGGCCTGTCGGGCCGAGGGGAATTGCCGTGCATGGTTACTGACCTTTCGACGGAGATGCGGCCGGTCGGGGCCGCCCTCTCGACCCTGGCTGGCCCCCGAGAAGGGGACAACAAACAGGGGGTGAACCACGCGTTACCTCTGTTACGTCTGGGCGTGTCCTCTGTGAACTCTTTCACCAAGACGGGGCTTATCCAGCCTTCACCCAGTAAGGGCAGCCTTACCTTACGATGGGCTTGTCGAACTGCTCGCCCTTCCCGCGTTCACCCCTCCAGGAGCCGAATGTCCCCCCTCAGCGTCGTGATGCTCGGTGCCATCGCCGGTCTCACCATCTTCCTCGGGCTGCCGCTCGGACGGATGAAGTCCAACGCGGTGGCTGTGAAGGCGGCTCTGAACGCGGTCGCCACCGGCATCCTGCTGTTCCTGCTGTGGGATGTGCTCTCTCAGGCCTGGGAACCGGTGGACGCGGCCCTCGGGAAGCACGACATCGGGACCGCCCTGGTCAACGGACTGCTCATGATGGCGTGCATCGGCCTGGGGCTGCTCAGCCTCATCTACGTCGACCGGCACCTGCACCGGCGGGCGCGGATGACCGCCTCGCGAGCGGCACGCGCCGACCAGACCGTCTCCGAGCAGCAGCTCGTCGGATCGTCGAGCGTAGCGACCGCGACCGTTGTCTCCACCGACACCCCGGCCGGCGCCCGGCAACTGGCCCTGACGATCGCCATCGGCATCGGCCTGCACAATTTCGCAGAAGGCCTCGCCATCGGCACAGCGGCCGCACAAGGCCAGCTGGCGTTCGCGGTCCTGCTCATCATCGGCTTCGGCCTCCACAACGCCACCGAGGGCTTCGGCATCGTGGCTCCGCTCGCCGGCACCCGGCCCTCGTGGGGATACCTCGCCCTCCTCGGACTGATCGGAGGCGGCCCGACCTTCCTCGGAACGATCATCGGCCAGGCCTTCAGCAGCGACATCGTCTCCATCGCCTTCCTCGGGCTGGCCGCCGGTTCGATCCTCTACGTCGTCATCGAGCTCCTCGCCGTCGCGCGCCGGAGCGGCCGGAAGATGCTGGTCGGCTGGTGCATCTTCGCCGGCCTCTTCGCCGGGTTCCTCACCGACGCGATCGTCACCGCAGCCGGCGCGTGAGTCGCGCTCCCGCGCGGAGCGACTACTTCTGCGGCTGCAGCTCGCTCAGAACCTTCTCCACCCGACGCTGCCGCGTCTCCGCCGTCTTCGCCTGATCGACCGGCTCGATGAGGGCCCGCTGGCAGCTGTAGGACAGGGCGCCGTACGCGCTCTCCAGTGCAGGATCCGATTCGAACGCCTGCTGGACCTCGGGCGGTAGCGGCACCTCGCGCGGCAGCGCATCGAGCGTGACGACGACGTCGACCTGGTCGCCGGCGCTCAGGCCGGAGGCGGCCCGATGCTCCGCGCTGACGGGGATCAGGTACTGGTCACCCATCCGGGCGATGGTCGATCGGTATTCGTACGAGCCAACCCTCACCGCGACCGCCGGCTTCTTGCCCGACCCCAGCTCGGTGACGACCTCCTCCGGAACCGGGATTCCCGTGGCGGTCTTTCGAGCCTGCAGGATCGTCGCACGAAACGATGGCATGAGTTCCCCTAGCGCCGTTGGCCTTGTCAGCGACAGCTTCCCACACCTTTAGAATGAGGGACACCTGCCGGGAGAGCCATGGAAATCGACACCATCGATCGGAAGATCATCGATCAGCTGCGCATCGATGGTCGGCGTTCCTTCGCCGTGATCGGGCGCAACGTCGGCTTGTCGGAGCCGAGCGTCCGGGCTCGCTATCGCAGGCTGTCCAAGGCCGGCATCGTCCAGGTCGTCGGGATGCCGGATGCGCCGAAGCTCGGCGAGATCGAAGTCCACGTCGCCATCCGCATCCGCGGCGTCGCCGTCGCCACCGTCGCCAAGCAGCTCGTGGCGGTGCCGGAGATCAAGTTCGTCGCAAGCGCGGTCGGCAGCTACGACCTGATCGCCGACCTGCGCTGCGACGACGTCATCCACCTCTCGAGCATCCTCAACGAGCGGGTGCGGCGGGTGAACGGAGTGCAGCACGTCGAGACCATGACGGTGCTCGAGGTGATGAAGGACACGTACCTGTGGGCCGGCTTCCGTGAGGACCCGGCGCCGGTCGACCAGGCGATCATCAAGCGGCGTACTCAGCGCACCGGGCTGCCGAAGCTCTGAGTGGCACTCACTTGGGTTCTTTGCCGATGCCCTGGCCTGCGCTCTGCCCGGACTTCTCGCGAAGCCCGACCCACGAGTAGTCCTTGAACAGTTCCAGGAGCACGAACTGATCGATGTCCGTGACGCCCGGCACCCGGCGGACGTCGTCGAGCAGCGTGACGAGTTGGTCGAGGTCACGGCACGTCGCCTCGATATAGACGTCGTGGGCGCCCGTGCCGAGTGCGACGTGGTTCACCATGGCCATCTCGGCCAGCGTCTTCGCGACCGCGCGCGGCGAGTGACCGCCCACGCCGATCATGAGGCGGACCGACTGGTGACCGAGCGTCAGCGGGTTGCAGAGCGCGACGATCTTCAGGATGCCCGACTCCTGCAGGCGAGCGACCCGGCTGCGCACCGTCGCCTCGCTGACGTCCAGCTCGGCGCCCAGCTCCGTGAACGGGCGCCGGCCGTCGCGCATCAGCAGCTCGATGAGCCTGCGGTCGGTGTCGTCGATCATCGCAAGCACCATAGACGAACAGCCTGGGAGCGACAGTGTGTCACCGTCAGGCGGTGACAGGTT